>JBDHXH010000041.1:0-23526 GCA_039810605.1 Ignavibacteria bacterium
ACCTTAGTTTAAATTAGATTTTATATGAACATCGAAACAATTATAGACCAACTAAATCATCTTTCAATTTCTTCCGGAAAACTTGACATCGAAGAATCTGAAAGAACAGAAATAATTGATCAGGTTGTTGAATATACCAACGAGTTTATTTCGGGTTTGCGCAGCGTGAAAGGCTTTGCTCAAAACAAAGTTGGCGATCTATCTATAAAAAATGAAAGACAACCACTGCACCGGTTATTGAGACAGTATCAAGAAGAAGTTGCCGAAAACGGCATTAATGCTGCTTCTCCAAAACACTTAGGATATATTCCCGGTGGCGGTGTATTTGCTTCGGCAATTGCAGATTTTATAACTGCAGTTACCAATCCATTTTCCAGCGCATATTATGCTTCTCCCGGTGCAGCCACCATGGAAAATGAAGTAATAAATTGGCTGAAGTCTGTATTTTCATTCCCCAAAAATTCGGTGGGTTGTTTGTCATCAGGAGGTTCTGTTTCAACGCTCATTGCACTTACCGCTGCCAGAGATAAATTCAAAATAAAAAACAATAAAATTTTATCAAGCGTTGTTTATCTAAGTGAGCAGGTACACCATTCAACTCAAAAAGCGCTACGCATTATTGGATTGGAAGATGTTATTATTCGCTACGTGCCATTAGACAATGAGCACAAAATTAAACCCGATTCGCTTCAGGAATTGATTGCAAAAGATAAAGCAGACGGATTAAATCCGTTTTTGATAATAGCAACAGCAGGCACTACCGACACCGGAACAATTGACCCTTTAGGTGCTATTGCCGATGTTGCTACAAAATACAAACTTTGGTATCACGTTGATGCAGCTTATGGCGGATTCTTTATCCTCACATCGAAAAAAAATCTTTTTGAAGGAATCGAACGAGCCGACTCGTTGATTATTGATCCTCACAAAGGTCTTTTTCTTCCATACGGAGTTGGGGCAGTATTAATAAAAGATAGTAACGCAGTACTTCACTCGCATTATTATACTGCCAATTATATGCAAGACGGGCATAACGAAGAATTATTGAAAAGCCCTGCTAATCTCTCACCTGAACTCACAAAACATTTCCGCGGACTCCGTGTTTGGTTGCCTCTTCAGTATCATGGTGTTGAACCTTTCATTGCTTGCCTGGAAGAAAAACTTTTGCTTGTTAAATATTTCAGATATAGACTGACATCACTTGGATTCTGCGTTGGTCCTGAACCTGACCTCTCCGTAAGTTACTTCTGGTTTCCTTTTGAGACAGACATTGATGAAAAAAATCGCAGGCTTATGGATTCTATTCACAAAGACGGTTCCGTTTTTTTAAGTTCTTCGGTAATAGAGGAACGGTTTGTAATAAGAATTGCCATATTAGCATTTCGAACAAAGAAAGAAACCATTGATGAAGCTGTTGAAATGATAGAGCGCTGCCTGAATGAAACTTTGTAAAAGATAACGCAAAGGTAGATTATACTTTAAGAAATGAATAGATATAATGCGCACATGCAGCCTCATGAAAGATTTTGCTGGATTTTTCCAATACGAACAATATGAATTGTTTTTTTTATATACAAATCATTATTTTAAAAAGGTAGCAAATCAAGATTTGCAAATCAACATTTGCATTTTGTAAGTATTTCAAATGACGACAGCACGAATGCATAACATGGACTCGACGAAGGCGTGGAGAATAAGAATTGAGAAATTAGGTCTTGATTCTCCGCCTTTATCAATCCCCCGGAAGTTATGCGCAATGCTATTTGACGACAGTGCTGACTTGTTACGGACGGACTTTAACCAAACACTCTAAGGTTTGACTGATTTGCCAAGCTGTCTATCGGACAGTCTGGCAAGACGGTCTTACCCTTTTGCATTTTTATTTTTGTATACAATCATGTGTTATTGTCAGTCGGTGTTTCGTTGAAATTATTGGTTATGATTTAGCAACAAAAAATTTAAAACTTATAATATGGAACATCATTCTATGTTACTGCTTTTCATTATTCTTGCTGTATTTTTAGCTATTGTATTTGTTACAGTTTTTGTTTCCTCGATAAAGGTAAGCGATGAAAATCATGGTTTAAAAAATACATTAAGAAAGCGTTTTTGGTTTTCACTTGTTCTGACTATTGTACTTGGGATTCTTACTGCAGTCACTTTGCCAAAGTCCCCTTATTTTATTTTTGCAAAAGAAACACCTTCAAAAGTAATTCATGTTGCTGCATTGCAGTTTTCATTCTTTATGACTGAAAAAGAAATTGACCCTAAACAACCTGTAGGCGAAAGCATTGTAATTCCATTAAACCAGGTTGTTGAATTCAGAGTTACCAGTTTTGACGTTAATCACGGGTTTGCAATTTATGGTCCTGATATGAAGTTAATAACACAAACTCAAGCTATGCCCGGGTATGTAAACTCATTGAGGCATAAATTTACAGTACCTGGTGAGTACCGAGTTCTGTGCCTTGAATTTTGCGGGATGGGACACCAGGGAATGCAAACAACATTTAAAGTAAATTAATCAATAAATAATCATGGAGTCTTTAAAACTTAAGAAGATAACAGCGCTTTGGATTGTTACTGTTATAACTCTGTTTATTGTCGCTATCGTATTGGGCTTACTCATGCGTCTGAATCAGGCAGAGGTAATTAGTGAGGAGCCACTTACTTTTTACAGCAACATGACCACACACGGTTTAATGATGATTGGAATTTGGTTTGTTGCGGGTATGGTAGCTGTTAACTATTTATTGCAGCGCTATGTAAATACAAGCTATGCCGTGAGCGTGTTCGCTTTTGTATTTACGGTTATCGGAGTTGTTATGCTTTGGGTTAGCACCTTTATTGGTAAGTTCAGCACCGGATGGACTTTTCTTTACCCGCTTCCATTTAAAGATATAGGCGCATCAAGTTGGGCAACACCTTTGTTCCTGTTATCATTAACAGTGTTGGGTGTAGGTTGGTTAGTTTGGAGCGTAGCAATGATGGCACAAATTTTCAGGAAGTATTCTCTTTCACAAGCATTTGCGTGGCAACATCTATTCAAGAAAAATCCAACAGTTGAAACACCACCATTTATTTTGATTACTACAATTACCCTGGTGGGAGTTATTGCGTCGCTTATTGCGGCTGTAATAGTAATTATATTGTACTTTGCCGAGTACTTTTCGATAGGTGGTTTTGTTAATGATGCGCTGCTGATGAAGAACCTGATTTATTTCTTTGGTCACACAATAGCAAATGAAATGCTCTATCTGGGAGTAGCGGTGATTTATGAAATATTTGCCGAAGCAAGTGGTCGCCCTAAATGGAAAACTACCTGGTACGTTTCATTAGCCTGGAATACTGCTTTGATATTTATTCTCACCGCTTTTTTCCATCATCTTTATATGGATTTTGTACAACCTCAAGGATTACAAATTGTAGGACAGCTTGCTTCCTATTTGGCCAGTTTGCCATCTGCAGCAGTTACAGTGTTCAGCATTATCGTCGCTGTATATAAAGTAAAAACCAATTGGTCTATTGTTAATTTACTTTTCTTTCTTGGCGTTGCAGGGTGGGTAATCGGAGGCATGGGTGCAATAATTGATGCAACTATTTCAAATAATATTGTGCTGCATAACACACTTTGGGTGCCCGCTCACTTTCATACATACAATGTAATGGGGAATGTACTATTCAGCTTTGCATTCTTCTATTGGTTTTCTACACAGAATATAAATAAACTGATAATGAGTAATCTTACCAGAGTAACGTTGGCAGTTCTCATTATTGGAGGTATTGGGTTTCTAATGGCATTTTATATCGGAGGAGCTAATTCTATTCCAAGAAGGTACAGCGTTTATCCGGCAGGGCTTGCTTCCGCTCCTTATCTTGCCAAAATTGGTTTCACATTTGCAATTTTGTATCTAGCAGCGATCTTAGTTTTTTTCTTTAATATTTCGAAAAGATGTTTCGCTATATTGTCTACACCTTCTTCGCCGGCCTAAGTTTACTTACTGGCTTAAGTTCACTTTCTAAATCGCAAACAGAACCTATTGACTTAAGCGAGGAACAAGGTATCTATACAAAAATCTACAACGCTCCATTGAGAGTTTATGGGGAAAGTAAAATCAACCGCATAAATCAACTATATCAGCAAAGACCACTTCTGCTCGCTTTCGTATATACACGATGTACAGGAATTTGTAACCCTTTTTTGTTGCAGTTGAAAGAAACACTGGAGTTAACTCATAGCGAAAATAATTTTCAAGTACTGGTAGTAAGTTTTGACTCTTATGACGATACGTCCACAATGCATCAAGCAGCGATACGATTTGGACTTAATAATAATCCACAATGGACTTTCGGCGTAACAGACAGGATAGACAGCTTAAATAAATCAGTTCAGTTTGCTCCTGCTTGGGATAGTATAAGAAGCCAATTCGATCATGAAGCATTGATTGTTGGCATAAACAATCAAGGATACATAACAAAAAAATTATTGGGGATCAGAGATATTCATGATATAAAATTAATGATTAGCAGTATCAACAACGAATTTATCCCAAGTTACAGACTTCCGGGAAAAAACAATTTACTGTCATGCTTCAATTATGACCCAAAGACCGGAAAAAATACCATGGCAATAGGATTTTTCATTATAGCACTTCCTGCTACCATCACTTTGATAATCATATTAACCATAGTTCTCTTCACCTCGAAACGTAAGACACTTTAAACAGGATTTTCAGAACATCTTGGAAAGAGTTAAGAACAACAACACGTTCCAGCTATCAAGCGAACTTGCGTTACATCTAACGCACAGGGATTTGAACTTAGGTTTCTTTAATTAAATAAAGGAAGGGTCGCGAGATCTGCACTATTTACTCAAACAATTTTCATGGATTTTAAAATCAGGAGCAGTCCAAGAGCAACGGTTATGATACCGGAAATGAAAATGATGATCTTGTTTGTTCTCGATACTTCCTTAGGACTTTGTGCGTAGCCTTTTATGTTTTCTTTTCGGAAGAGAGATCGGAAACAGAATATTCCTATAAAGACAAGCACAGTACCCAAACCGGCGAGATAGTTAATTCCTCTCATGAGTTAAAGAAATTTTTTTTGTTTGACAACAGTCTATCAATTTCCATTTCAAATTTTTGAAATGAGAAATTCAAATTAGTTACTAAGGAAAATAAGGAAGTCATTCTTTCAGACCATCACCCGGAAGCCCGAACCAGTGATAGATTTCGTACACTAATCTGCCCGTCATAACCGCGGGATCATTATCCGAAAGTCTCTTTACTTCTTCCTTGTCGGAGGTGTTAAATATTCCCACACCTTTGAGTTCAGAATCGTCAACTACCGGACCGCCTATAAGAAGTATTCCATCCAGACGAAGTTGCATAAGATACCGCTGATGTTCGGCCTGAATTTTTTCTGCATCTTCATCCGCCTGATTTCTGTTTGGACCTGACTTATAGAGCCGTACACAATACTTCCTTCCGGAAGCAATTGTCTTATTGACAAGCTCGTCATTGACTTGAGCTTTATTTTTCATTGTTTGTTCAGATTGATAACTATCTTCCGGATTCAAAACCGGTTCATTGAATTTTCTTTAAGCAAAGTAGACATTGCCTGAAGAATTCTCTGAAGGGGGTTTCAGTGGCAAAGATATACTTCTTCCCGCATTTACTCAAGGGAATCTTATCCTGAAAGCAAAACAAAAATATTTTTAAAATTACGGACAATTTTGTCCTTTATTATTAAATATTTTATTTTTAATTTTGCAATGTAGGTAAATTAAAACAAAGTATATTTAACAGAGGATGTTTTCAAAGGCGTGTGAATACGGAATAAAAGCGGCAGTCTACATTGCATACAAGTCCCAGACGGGAGACAGAGTGGGGCTTGGCGAGATCGCCAAAGAAATTAAATCGCCGGTTGCATTCACCGCAAAAGTTTTGCAGCAACTCACTAGAAACCGGATTGTAGATTCAGTAAGAGGTCCTACGGGAGGTTTCAGAATCAGCAAAGAAAAAGCTCAAAGAATTAAGCTCTTTAAGATTGTGACTGTAATTGACGGGGATTCTATATACAACGGATGCGGACTTGGTTTCCGATACTGTGATGAAAATAATCCATGTCCTATTCACCACAAATTCATTCACATAAGAAGCAGCTTAAAACTGATGCTTGAGACAACCTCATTATTTGATTTGTCAAGCGATATAAATGAAGGCATAGCGTTTTTAAAGAAGTAGATAATATATCCAAAGAAATTTTAAACATTTAACTTAAAACATAAAACGAACAAATGGAAAACTTAAGATCACAAAGTATTGGTAAGTTTGTAGCGGATGATTTTCGCACAGCGTCAGTATTTCAAAATTATGGAATAGACTTTTGCTGTAGAGGGGGCAAAACAATTGACGAAGTCTGCGAAAGTAAAAAAATATCCGCAGAGGAGCTGCTCACCAAACTTAAAGAAGTATCACAACAGCCCGGTGATGTGAATACGGATTATAAGAACTGGGATCTTGATCTGCTTGCGGATCACATTGAAAAGAAACATCACAGATATGTTGAGAAGACAATTCCGGTATTGCAGCAGTTTCTTGACAAACTTTGCAAAGTTCACGGAGAGAGACACCCGGAATTGCATGAAATAAATGATTTGTTCAGTCAGACTGCGGGCGAACTCACGACTCACATGAAGAAAGAAGAGTTGATGCTTTTCCCTTACATAAGAAGAATTGCAGTTACGAAGAACGACAATGTTTCATACATGCAGCCTCCATTCGGAACTGTTCAGAACCCGATAAGAATGATGATGGATGATCATGCGGTAGAGGGTGACAGATTTGCAAAAATTGCAGAGCTAAGCGGTCAGTATACGCCGCCGGCTGATGGTTGCACAACGTACAGAGTTGCATTTGAAATGTTAAAGGAATTTGAAAAGGATCTTCACCTTCATATCCATCTTGAGAACAACATTTTGTTTCCAAAATCAATTGAGTTAGAGAAAGAATTACTTGCTTAGTAAACATGTATCTAAACTATAACGAATTTAGTACTCAAACAAAAAATATATAACTAAAAAACTATCATGAATACATTAAAATGTAACGGGGGGAGAGTCAACATTGCTCTTACATTTGCTGTTGTACTGTTTTTCTTTTTGATAACTGTGAAAACATCTGATGCATGTCCTTATTGCAATAAGACATTTTATGATGAATTACTTAATGACAGGGCAAACACGTTGGGAGGAAAAGAGCTGCTTGCTTCAATTATGAATCAGGAGGGTGTTTCGGGAGTAGGTTCTGTTGCCGGAATCAGCGAAGGCAAGCAGGAGGTTACGACTAATAATTCTGCGGGAGGTCCGATTGTAGCTCCGAACAATACAAAGATCCCACAAGATTTTATTCAAATAATGAACAGGGACGAGAGTCTGCCGATTCCTCCGACCAGTTACGTTCCGCAGGACGTAACACCGGATAAGAAAGTAACAATTGAACTTGCAGAAGGCGAAGCATATATCGGAAGAGGAGTAATGTTCAAAGGATTTACTGTAAACGGGTCTGTACCTGGTCCTACGATTATTGTTGATGAAGGCGACATTGTTGAATTTACCGTTGTAAACAAAGGCACGCTTCCTCACGGAGCATCAATCCATGCGGCTTATACGCAGACTTCAAAATATCTGGGAAAGATAGGAGCTGGGGAAACGAAGTCAATGCTGTTCAAAGTTACGGTACCGGGAGTATATATGTATCACTGTGCTCCGGGCGGACATGCTATTCCTATGCATATTATTTTCGGTCAATACGGAATGATGGTTGTGAAACCAAAGAAGCAATACAAGATGGAAGAGGTGATGAAGAAGAAGCCTGATGTAGAAATTTATCTGGTTCAACATGAATTATATTCAAGTGGTAAAGATGCTGTTGAAGGAAAACCAATCTACACAATGTTTAACGGAAAACTTTTCAGATATGTGGATGAACCGATAAAGATAAAGCCGGGAGATTTTGTGAGAATCTATTTTCTCAATGCAGGTCCGAATCTTATATCCACACTGCACATAGTAGGTATAATCTGGGATTATGCTTATTGGCAGGGAAACCCAAATGTGCCGATGCCGGGAGGTCAGTCGGTGCTTGCCGGACCGGGCGATTCATGGGTTGTAGATTTCCGGATGCCGCCTGATGAAGGAGCTTATACGCTTCTTACGCACGCAGTAGGTTCAACTGACAGAGGAGCAATCGGATTGCTTGTATGCGACAGGAATGCACAGACCCCTCTGACTGTTAAGGCTGATGGTCCGACATATACGCCACAGGAAATGAATGACATAAAGCCAAAGATCATCAGGACAATTTCTCCATTCGAACCGGGTTCTCCTGATGTTGATCCTCCTGTTGTTTATGGTAGCGAGACTAAAGAAGTAACGGTTCACATTATAGGTAACTCATTCAGTCCGAAGGTATTGCACATAGCGCCGGGAACTACAGTGAAATGGATTAATGAAGATGTGTTTTCGTTTATGGAAGGAGAATTTTCCGGAATACATAACGTGACAACGACGGAAGGTCCTGAAACTTTCTTTTCGCCGCTGATGTCTCATGCTGAAAGTTTTTCGCAGAAGTTTGAAAAGGACGGAAATTATAAATACATGTGCGCTCCGCATCCTTATATGAAGGGAGTGATTGTAGTCGGAGAACCCGAAGGCGTAACGGCTGCATCTTCTCCGGGATGGATCAAATGGCTTAGCGTGATTTCATTCCTACTAATCGTTGCAGTCTTCCTTGGTTTAATTTCCATTAGGAGGAAATATAATCTCAAAGCGGCTTAGTATAATTAATTAATAAATCATTTTTTGAAAACTAACATAGTTAATAGATGAAACGCTTAGCATTTATAAGGAGATTCAGAAAACTGATGAAGAAGACTTGTCTCACTGTGGTCATACTCTTGATGCATCAGTCATTGTTTGCCCAAGCGGCTGCTACGGAGACAAATCCTGATCATTACACTCATTTGCTGTTGGCAATAGTGATACTGCTTTTTGCAACTATCTTTATTGGCTTGGACATTCTCGGTGATCCCAAGTATGAGACTCATTCAGTTTTGCAAGTTAAAACTCCCGCAATTTCAGACAGGTCAATTCAGGTAGCGGGAGATGATGTTCTTGATAGTGTAAAAGGTGAATTCAAGATAGCTTATTATGCGACAGGTTTGTTGCTGGTAATTTACGCTGTGTTGATATTCTTAATGTTTTGATTTCCGGAACAAAGATTTCTAAATCAATAGGATTTTTAAAGAAGATGATGCCATACCTAATAGACATATTGTAGAATGTAACGTAGCGATGTATTCATGAATCCCGTCACGAAATATTCGTGACGGGTTTTTTATTTTGAATTTATAGAAACTAATTGGAGGAGATAAATCGTTAAAAAAAAATTGCAATTGAAACATATTTGACGGATTTCTAAACATCGTTTTAGAAGGATGTGTTTGATTTCATTTCGGATAAAAAACTTGGGGTTTGCTTATCATTTCAGAAAACCTATTTTTATAGAAGCTATTAACCTAAAAAAAAATATTATGCCAACTGTAGTAGCAAGACACAAAGTCCGTGACTTTGACACATGGCTCAAGGGGCACAAAGACAGAGTTGAAATTTTTTCGCCGTCAGTATCAAGCTTCAAAACGTTTCAGGATAGTGATGATCCAAATTCAGTAGTCCTGATTCTTGAAGTTACTGATATGGAGAAACTTGTATCAATGATGAATGATCCGAAAAACAAAGAGCTCAAGGACCGTCATACAGTCATAGAACCCATCACAATCTCGATGCAGGTTCCGGTTTGAGAATCTGCAGATAAGGAGAAGTCATTAATGCAGATTTTCTGCGAAGGGATGTCCACTTCAATTTTTTTCACCGCATTGAAAAGAACGTTCAGGGAATTATTCTTTGAGAAGGCTTCTTTCGAGTTCATGAATTTTATCTTCAATCCGTTTGCTATTGTTTGAACCGGCGCGGAGCAGTATATTGTATGCCTCGAAGGCTTCCTTGAAATTTCCCTGGCTTGCCTGAATATCCGCGAGAGTTTCAGTTACAATCTTTACTTTACTAAGCAAATCTCCTTCTTCGAATTGAGGCGACTGTTTGTGAATCGGAAGATCATGATATGATTGTTTTTCCTGAACTGATTTTTCAAAATGAAATGCCTCAAACTGTTCGATGAAACTCTCGAGTTGATTATCATCGTCAGGAATATCTGCTTCATCAATCAGAAAGTCCTTCAGTGTATAATCCGAAAACAAATTTTCCTGAATATGAAAATTCTTTTCGAAAGTCTTGTAATCGTATTTAGTTTTGGCGGAGTCGGGATAAAATATCTTTTCCTGCTTCGAGATGGACTTCAGTGTAATGATATTATTCTCAAGTCTGGAAAGCAGCTCTCTATTTGATATTTTTGATCTGATATCTTTCAGTACCATTTCTGCTTCGCTAAGGTATTCTGCCTTTATTAGTGCGCGAAGAAGTACAAGTTTTGCAGTGACATAACGCGGATAAATTTCGAGTCCCGTTCTGCTTACTGTAATGCATTCTTCATAATGCTCGTTTACATAAAGCAGATTAGCAAGACGGATAAATAGCGGTGAAAGGAAATTTTCATCAAGACGTTTTTTAAGCTCCGCAGTATATTTGTCCAGATTATTTTGCATCGAGAGCAATCTTTTGTGCGTTAATTCTATTGGTAAGAACAACCTGTCTTATAGAAAGAAATGAAATTGTAGTGAAGCCTCCGCAAAACATTAATTGAAACGGCACAGCAGCAACTTGTGCAGTTGCAATTGCAATCACAACACCCGCGAAGCAGTAAATCGCAAGAAGCGCTTCAATGTAAGTAGTAAATGATAATTTCTTGTTTACATATTTTTTCCCTTTCCAGGAATCCTTCTTGTCCATAATCTGATATTTCGGTGTCCGGACAAATTCACTTTTCTTATCGAGCAGACCTTCAAAGACGGCTTTGGCATTGTTCACGGAAAAGCCCATGCTTCCGGCGAGAAAAACCGGGAAATAGATTATCCTTTTTTGCCAATCCGGATAAACATCCTTTTGCGAGTATAAATAAAAAATGAATGAGCTGATGAATGCGAAAATGAAAACAGACATAACTTTGAACACAGTATCATATTGACCTTCGAGCTTAATCAGCATTACTGGGAGATTCAGAATTGCGGCAAGCAAAATGAACGGATAAGCAAGGTTGCTATAAAGGTGTATGAATGACTGCAGCTTAAGTTTAAGAGGCATTGAAGATTTCAGAACTTTCGGAAAAACTTTCTTCGCAGTTTCAATTGCGCCTTTAGTCCATCTGAATTGTTGAGACTTTAGAGCGAAAATATCCGAAGGTAATTCTGCAGGTGAAGTAAAGTTAACGAGATATTTAAACTTCCATCCTTTCATCTGCGCTCTGTACGACAAGTCAAGATCTTCTGTCAGCGTATCTGCTTCCCAGTTGCCGGCATCAAAGATGCATTCTTTTTTCCAGACACCGCCTGTTCCATTGAAGTTAATGAAAAATCCTGCCCTGTTTCTCACGGCTTGCTCAATCACAAAGTGCCCGTCGAGAGCGATGGCTTGTGTCTTTGTCATAAGGGAATATTCCCGGTTAAGATGTTCCCATCTTGTCTGGACGAGGCCAAGTTTTTCTTCTTTGTAAAAATACGGAATTGTTCTCTTAAGAAATTTTTTCCGCGGAATGAAATCTGCATCGAAGACTGCAACATATTCGCCCTTTGCGGTCTCGAGACCTGCTTTCAGAGCGCCGGCTTTGAATCCTTCACGGTTAGTGCGGTGAACGTGAGCAATGTCATATCCTTCGTCCAGATATTTTTTGATGTGCTCTGAAATAATAGCGGTTGTCTCGTCAGTTGAATCATCAAGAATCTGTACTTCGAGTTTATCTTTCGGGTAATCCATTCTCAAGACGGCATCAATCAGACGTGTGATGACATATTGCTCGTTGAACAGCGGAATCTGAATGGTAACGGAAGGATATTCATTCATGAAAAAATCTTCTTCGTTGAGATCTTTCGTCCGGAGATTAAAGGTCTTGAAATAATAATAAATCATATTAAAACCGTGGGCACCGAAGAAGAATAGTATAGTCAGTGAAATTATGTATGCAGATAAGATTAAACTTTCGATTGTCATTTAGTTCTTTGAATGTATTTTAATTTACCAGCTTGAAGTAAGGTCTATGATAATGTCTTCAGTAATTCTTTCAATGGCAATGTCAATGCCTGTCTGTCTTTCAGAAGTGGAAGCGCCTGACGAAGGATACTCACCGTAATTTTGAAAATTCTTTTCCCAGATTTTTTTTTGAGTCTTAAGATTTTCAAAATACACGCCAACATTAATTGTAATTTTTCTTTTCGATACATTTTCACCGGAGCCGATCACAAGGGCTTCATCAGTTACGCTTGTAATATTGCATTTCAGAATTGCATCTGCAATATTCTTATCGGCGAGTCGGAACGTATTGTCGTTAATTATTTTATTCTTCAAAGATTGAGTAAACGATTCTGCAAGAGCCGGGGCAGAAAAGCCGCTGACATCAATGAAAGTGGGAACTGCAAGTGAACTGATTCCGGGAGGAGGATTATTTCCTCTGAATCCGTAAACTCCGCAGCCGATATAGTTGACGGCAATGCAGGTAATCAGGATAAATTTCAGTAACTTTTCCAAGAACTTTCTTTTGTAATGTTATACTGTTTTAGTTTTGTATAAATGCTTCTTGGAGTCCGGTTAAGAATGCCTGCAACTTTATCAACATTGCCGCCACAATTGCCAAGCAGATAAATCAACAATTCTTTTTCCACGTCTTCAAATGACATATTCATTACCTTATCTTTGGAGATGGAGAAGTTATCATCTTCATATCCGGAATTGCTTCTTGATCTGTTTTCAAGAATCAAATTTCTGATGTCAATTATGTCGGATTTCAATTCAAGAAGAGCTCTAAAAAGAAAATCTCTTTCTGCAAGATCTTTGGGTTTGTTAAAAAGTATTGGCAACTGGCGCAGGCTGCCCGGGTTTTCAAAATGAAGATGCTTCTTAACGTCTTCGAGCGTGAGTTTTTTGTCAGGATAAAGGACAATTATGCTTTCGCATAAATTCTTGAGTTCTCTTGCATTTCCCGGCCAGTTGTAGTTAATAAGAAAATCCATTGCATCCTCATCTATGCCTTTGAAGCTGATATTATTTGCAGAGCAATAGTTTTCAATAAAAAAATCAAAGAGAATTTTTATATCACCTCTTCTTTCGCGAAGCGGAGGCATATAGATGTTAATCGTTCTTAGCCGGTAATACAGATCTTCCCGAAAATTTTTATTTAGAACTTCGGAGGAAAGATCTTTATTAGTTGCGGCAATAACTCTTACATCAACCTTGACAATTTTATTTCCACCTACTCTCATAAATTCTCCGGATTCAAGAACGCGGAGAAGTTTAACCTGCGTATTCAGAGGCATATCGCCTATTTCATCAAGAAAGATTGTTCCCTTGTCCGCGAGTTCGAAGTAACCCTTTCTGTCATCTACTGCACCTGTAAACGCGCCTTTCTGATGTCCGAAGAGTTCACTTTCGATAATGCCTTCAGGAATTGCTCCGCAGTTTACAATTATGAACGGGTGTTCATTCCTCCTGCTTTCATGATGAATAAGATTTGCGACAATTTCCTTTCCGGAGCCGCTCTCGCCTGTAATCAAAACGCTGACATCGGTTGGAGCAACCTGTTTTATAGTCTCATTTATTTCTTTAATCTGGAATGAATCTCCGAGAAGTCTCAAATCGTGTTGAAAATAATTTACTAAATATAGTATTATGTGAAAGTTTATTAAAGTGAATTTGTGCGTGAATCGGGAGTCGTGAATCGTGAATCGTGAATCGTATTGGTGTTGAGTAAGATTCAACGGATACACATATTATAACATCAGCTATAAGTAAGTTGACTGGAAAGTTTATTCGAACGAATTTTGATTAGGTCATGAATAATATCAAAAGCAGCAAGACTGGTTTGGGGCTATCGGGAGGAGGGTTCAGGGCTTCGCTTTTTCACATAGGTGTCCTTGCAAGTCTTGCAGAATATAATTTGCTAAGGGACATTCAAGTGATCTCATGTGTTTCAGGAGGTTCGATAATTGGCGCATATTATTATCTTCATTTGAAAAAGCTTCTCGAGTCGAAAGAAGATTCTGAAATAACAAGAGAAGATTATATTAATCTTATTAAAGAAATAGAAACTGATTTCCTCAAGGAAGTTCAGACTAACCTTCGTGTTCAGGCGCTAAGCAGCCTGAAGAGTAATTTTAAGATGTTGTTTCAGGGAGACACATACTCAAGAAGTGACAGGATGGCTGAACTTTATGACCGGCATTTTCATAATAAATTTTTGAAATACTTTGGGAAGAATCCTGATGAAACGATTTCAATCAGAGAGTTGATCATAAATCCTTTCAGGAGCAATATTGGTCCTGATATCAGAAGCTTTAATATATCGAGAAAAAACAAAGTGCCCATGCTGATATTAAATGCGACGACATTAAACACTGGACGCAACTGGCAGTTCACAGCAGTTGATATGGGAGAAAGAGACGTGACTTCATCAGAAAGGGAAGATGATAACAGATATAACATCAGCACTTTATTTAAGGCATTCAAATTTGATGGTCCGGAAATCAAAAGAGCAAATCCTAAGTATCTACACTTTCCTCTACGCATTGCTGTGGCTGCATCTGCGTGTGTTCCGGGATTGTTTGCACCGTTAGCACTTACGGATTTGTATGACAGTTCAGTTCCGCAGCTTGTTGACGGAGGAGTGTTTGACAATCAGGGAATAAGTCCGATACTCTGGGAAATGTGCGATGAAATTATTATTAGTGATGCATCAGGTCAAATGGATTTCATTGAGAATACGAGAAATGATCCGATTGGTGTGACCACAAGATCAAACAGCATTATGATGAACAGGATAAGAAATCTTCAGTTCGAGTATCTTGATTACAAGTTCAGTTCAAAGTCGGTTTCAAAGGAAATTTTTCTTCATCTAAGAGAAGACCTTGAACCGAGGACAATACTTCCGGGTGGGAAATTTAAGACAGAAATAAAATCGAGATCTTCGAATACTTATTACGGAATTAACAGAGAAGTGCAGTTGCTGCTTTCAAAAGTAAGAACTGATCTTGACTCTTTCTCGGACATTGAGGCATACTCGCTGATGTACAGCGGATACAGAATGACTCAAGCAAAGGTAGTGAGAAACGGATTTGCGGAATCGGGCGCAGTTGAAAATGCCGGCTGGGATTTCCTGAAGATAAGAGAGTATTGCGGAGGAAGAGAGAACAAGCGGTTCATGGCTCATTTAGTAAATTCACAGGAAACAATTTTTAAATCGTCGGGATATTCATTTATGCTGATGTTTCTTGAAGTGCTGATAGTTTTGTTTTCAATCTTGATTGCGTTTATTCCTCTGATAGTTGTTTCTGCAGTTTGGTTTAAGGAAACAATTTTCTGGATCATAACAGGAATATACATTGCGACTTTTACAATATTTCTGTTGTCATGCATTATCAGATTTTTCAAATCAATAAAGAAGAATATAATATTTAGGGTTTCGACAATAGTCATTTCATTTTTTGTTGCGACATCGGGGTGGGTTGTATCAAGGTTGTATTTGATATTTGTGAATAAAATTTTCAACAGGCTTGGAAGGATCGAAACTCTTGCCGGCAGCCGATGATTGTTTGAAATCTTTTTAGCTTTAACTTTTTGCAGAGGGGCTGCTTGATAATCTGAAGGTTGGTGTTCATTGAAAAGTATAAATGATTTTTGATAAAAGGTTAACTTTAGTGCGTTGAGTAAATTCTTACTAATAGACATATTTGATTTAATCACAAATTAGTTTTGTCAGACCAGGAAATCAACAAATCCGAAGATGAACTTCTCACAAAGAAAGTTGACAAACACATTCTAAGGCGGCTGCTGTCTTATTTCCGGCCTTATTCAGGTTATATTATCTTTGCAACCATTCTTACCATTACCATATCTGCGCTTGGCGCAATCCGCCCAAGACTTACACAGGTTGCAATTGACGATAAAATATTGAACAAAGATTTTCCCGGCTTGCAGACGATAGTTCTTCTAATGCTCGGTACTCTTGTATTGCAAGGGTTCATTGAATACGGGAAAACATATCTCACAAACTGGATCGGTCAAAAAATAATTTACGATTTAAGGAAGAAGATATTCAGTCATTTGATGAAGCTTGATTTGAAATTCTTTGACAGGAATCCGATAGGAAGGCTAGTTACCAGGGTTACCGGCGATGTAGAAGTGTTGTTTGATGTATTTTCATCCGGCGTTGTAACTGCGTTCGGAGATATTTTCCTGATTGCGTGGATTCTTTACTTTATGTTTACGCTTGATTTTAGATTGGCGCTTGTAACGCTTTCGGTGCTGCCTGTACTTATAGTTGCAACAGCAATTTTCAGAAATAAAGTAAAGGAATCATACCGAAGGATCCGCATTCTTGTTGCTAAGCTGAACTCGTTCATCCAGGAACACATTTCAGGAATTACCATTGTCCAATATTTTGTAAAAGAAAGCAGGACAATTAGTGAATTCGAGGAAATTAATCGCGCTCATACAGAGCAGAACAAGAAGAGTGTATTTTATTACGCAGTCTTTTTCCCTGTAGTTGAATTACTTAGCGCCATATCGGCGGGACTAATTATATGGTATGGAGGCGGACAGGCTATTCAAAAAGCAGTTTCAGTCGGGGTGCTGATTTCGTTCATACAGTTTACGGAAATGTTTTTCAGACCGATAAGAGATTTATCCGAGAAGTACAACATTCTTCAGACAGCTATGGCATCGAGCGAGAGGATATTCGTATTGCTTGATGAAAAGCCGGAGATTAATGACCCGGTCAGTCCGGTTCAACTTAGTCAAGTAAGGGGAGATATAGATTTTGAAAATGTTTGGTTTGCATATAACGACGGTGATTATGTCCTGAAAGACGTAACGTTCTCAATCAAAGCCGGAGAGAAAGTTGCATTCGTCGGAGCTACAGGAGCAGGGAAGACAACTATCATAAGTTTGCTTACAAGGTTTTATGATGTGAATAAAGGAAGAATACTGCTTGACGGAGTCAACATTAAAGAGCTAAGGCAAAGTGAATTGAGAAGCAACGTTGGGCTCGTTCTTCAGGATGTCTTTTTGTTTTCGGGTGATATTGGTTCTAATATTACTCTTGGTAACAGGAGCATCGGCATTGACAGAGTAGCAGACGCTGCTGCAAATGTTGGATTGGATGAATTCATAAATTCTCTTCCCGGAAAATTCGAACATCCGGTTAATGAAAGAGGATCAACGTTATCAGTCGGACAGAAACAGCTGATATCATTTGCAAGGGCACTCGCTTATGATCCTAAGATACTGATTCTTGATGAAGCGACATCAAGTGTTGATACTAATACGGAACTGCTGATTCAAAGCGCCATTCAGAAACTTATTCAAAACAGAACTTCAATCATCATTGCACATCGCCTTTCAACAATTCAAAACTGCGACAAAATAATAGTAATGCACAAAGGAGAAATCAAAGAGATGGGCACTCACCATGAGCTATTGGAAAAGGGCGGTTTGTATCATAAACTTTATCAACTGCAATATAAGGAAGAGGAAATATCCTGACATTTACTGAAAAAAAAGAAGCTGTTCCCGAATCAACGAGAACAGCTTCAGACAAAAGCAAATGTTTCTTTACTTAATTCTCTTGAATTCTATTCTTCTGTTACGCAGTCTGCCTTCTTCAGTATCATTACTGTCAATCGGCTTGTCAGGACCGTAACCAACAGTCTCGATTCTTGAAGCGTCAATGCCTTTTGAAACGAGCCATGCCTTTACGGACTCTGCTCTGTTCTTTGAAAGATTCATATTCATTTCACGACCACCTCTGCTGTCAGTGTGTCCGCTGATTTCCACAACTATATCCGGATTGTCTCTCATTGATACGTAAGCTTTCTCAAGAACGTCTTCTGAACCCGAGCTGATATCAGCGCTTCCGCTCGCAAAATTAATTCCTTCAAGTACAATGACTGCTCCAACCTTGATTGGTTCTTCTTTTACTTTTTCGATGTCGTCATTAGGATCAAGCGGATTTGTTCCTCTGCCGACTTCTATGCCGTCTGCAACAGACCCATGGTCTGTATCTGCCTGTTTCGGATCGGTCTTGTATGTCAGAACTTCATCTCCGTCTGTCAAATTATCTTTATCAGTGTCTTTGTCATTAGGCAACGTCATATATTTATTTATCTCTTCATTGTCCATCAGCCTGTCATTATCGGTATCTTTGCTTAAAGGATTTGTACTGTATTTCATAACCTCATCACCGTCGGTCAAAGTATCTCCGTCGGTATCCTTGTTCAGAGGATTTGTTTTATACTGATCAACTTCCGCGCCGTCCTTCAATCCGTCACCATCTGTATCAGGATTTTCAGGGTCTGTGCCGAGTTGTTCTTCTCTTGCATTGGTCAATCCGTCTTTATCATCATCCTGATTTCCGGTATTGCTTCCTGTGAACGTAAGACCGATTGCAATATTTCCCTGGGCATCTTCCCATTTGCCAAGGATAAAATTATTTAATTGGTCAGTGAAGTTATATGCGGCTCCTGCGCTAAGGTCAAGGAGTACATTCTTTCCCATTTTAACTTCTGTTCCGATACCAATTGGAATTGTCCCTGTCCAGCTATTTGCTTTTTCATGGTAGTCGGGGATGTTGATTGAAGGAAGTTCTTTGACTATATAATGAGTCAAACCTGCTCCGACGTAGAAATACGGATTCCAGTTCTTCCCCGGAATCGGTGATACACGAAGCCTCGCGTCAAAAGGGACCAAGTCCGTTTTAACGTAATGTTTATGATCGCCCGAGTTCGCATCATTATGAACATTAAAATCATCATTGGTTTTATACTGTCCATATCCTCCACCAATTTCGATGCAGAGGCCTCTTGATATTTCAAATCCAAGATATGCTCTGCCGATGAAAGAGTATGAGGAGCCGTATTCCGAAAATGGAAGAAGCTGCTGATACTGAACTCCGCCTTTCATTACGTAGTCTTTAAATTGGGGAAATGCCCTCGCGGTTACGAGGAACATGGTTACAAACAAAAGCAATATGATTTTTTTCAATTTTCCTCCTAGATAATTAATTTTTTTGTGAATGTTATAAAAATAGGTAATTTAGCATTAAGATAAAATCAAGAAGTAAATCTGATTTATTTGAAAAAGAAAATTGCGAAAGCAATTATTTTTTCGTAATGAGATTAGAGAACCTACATCTTCAGACGGTTCAACAATTTTTCAATTGGTTTTGTATTTTGCATTATATAAAAATGCAATGCAGGCACACCGAGATTCAAGAGCGCCTCACATTGTTTAGCTGCCCATTCTATTCCAATATCTGCAGTGTGTTCTTTTTTTGCTTCCAAGACTTCTTTTGAAAGCTCTTCGGGTATGTCAATATAAAAATTCTTTGGTATTGAACTAAGCTGATTTTTTGCAGTAAGGATTTTGAGTCCCGGGACAATAGGTACATCAATTTTTTCATTTCTGCATTTATCCAGAAAGTCAATGTAATACTTGTTGTTATAAAACATTTGAGTGACAATATATTCTGCGCCTGCATCAACTTTTTCTTTGACATATCCTATATCAGTTTTGAGATTGGGAGATTCAAAATGCTTTTCGGGATAAGCGCCGATGCCGATGCAGAAATTTGTGGGAGCTGCGTCAACGAGATCATCTTCAAGATATTTTCCGCGATTCATATCCACGATTTGCTTTACAAGTTCGGATGCATAAGTATTGCAGCTTCTGCCAACTGGTATCGGTTTTTTGTACCCAAGGTCATCTCCTCTGACAGCAAGAACATTCTCAATTCCAAGATAATTGAGTTCGATAAGAGCGTCTTCTGTTTCTTCCCGCGTAAAGCCGTTGCAGAGAATATGAGGTACAGTATCAATGTTGTACTTATTCTTTATTGCGACGCTAATTCCGATCGTACCGGGTCGTTTCCTTTTTACTGATTTCCTGATGCCCTCGGAAGTTTCTTCGTATTGAACCTGCGCAGAATGAGACGTTACGTCAATGAATGGAGGATTATATTTTATCAGGACATCAATGACGGCAAAGAGTTGTTTAATATCTCCTCCACGTGGAAGCGGAATAATTTCAAAACTTATCAGCGGACTTGTTGACTTTGAAAAGTGCTCTGTAACTTTCATGAATGTTTTTCTTTTTTGAAAAGTCGTGTGATCATTTCTGTATGCTCGCCTGCAAATTAAAACCACCGTCGGCGATTATCACATCGCTTCCGCCGCCAATGTCTGCAATGCCTACGTCAGTTCTGGTATCTGAACCTGAATCGAACAGAATTCTTTTGTTGTCAATCCATTGGAAAGTTCCGACGCTGCCTTTTACTCCGACATTGGATCTGCCGCTGCCGTCGTTATTCATCGTATAAAGTGATACGTTTGTTCCGTCAATAACCACAAATGCAATTTTTTTTCCATCGGGAGAAAATCTCGGAACATTTGAACTTGGCAGACCTTTGCTGATTGCTGTCTCCTTTCCATTTTCAAAAATTCTTATGGTGCCTTTGAGGTTATTGTCAAAACTTGAATAGACAATTTTGCTCCCTTCATCGAAAATGTCAGGTTCAAGATTGGCTTCAGTATTAACGCTTACTTTACTTATGTAGTTATCGGTTGTGTCGTTGAGGTCTGCAAGCATTATTGATTTCGTGCCGTCAACAAATGCGGAAAAAACAAGCTTATCACCATCGGCAGAGAGCATCTGCATATTTGAATACGAACCGTCAGATACAAGATCCGGCTGCGCGCCGTCGCCGACGGTATCAATTACAAAAATCGAAAGCACGTCTTCATATTCGCTGTTAAACATTATCTGATCCCCACCCGGCATGAATGAAGGATTGTAGCCATTCCAAACAAGGTATGCCTTTTGTTCAGGAGCCTTCATAAAATCGCGGATAAGATAAATGAAACCTCTGTCTGAATAAAAGACGATCTGCTTGCCGTCCGGAGACCACTTGGGTCTCATACAGTTTTCATTTATATCGGTTAATTGTTTCTTGTCTGAACCGTCTTCGTTCATCACAAATACCTGAATGAAGCCCGAAGATGTTTGATTGGAGCAGTATGCAATTTTCTTTTGCGAAAAGACTTTACCCGTGAACAAAATCAGTATCAGAAAAAATATTGAAATGCTTTTCATTTATAATTGTTAAAATTTTTATTCTGTAAAAATACGCAACGCTGATTCTTTATTAAAGAGATTTATTGAGTGCATTGAATGTTTTTGAATGTTTGCCTGTATGCTTGATAGTATCTTCTTGCATCGTATTCAATTTAAACAGTTAGCACAATCCGGCAGAATCCGCTCATACTCAAATTTGAATTTCTATTTGTGCACAGAAGTTTATTTTAGTTCAAAAAATGTTACTGGAATAAATCAAGTCGTTCAGATTTAATTTACGATGTATAAAAAAATTATAAGCGGTGCAAATTGCAGGTTGGTTCTGTTTAGGGAAAATGACGAAGAACTCGTAGAAGTTATCTATAATATTTTCAACGAAAGAGACATTCTGCCATTTCTCAATCCCGCATACATGAACTATCGGACAAAGACCAGGATCAGAAAGTGGATAAAGGAGAAGACTGCAGACCCTGTTGAAGTATGGTATGCAATAAAATCAAAGAAGAATTATGTCGGATATATTTGCTTTAAATGGAGGAAGCACTATGATGAAGCATGCGAGATTTCAACGGCAATTGCTAAAGAATTCCGCGGACTAAAACTGGGTTTTGAATCATCAAAACTTTTGATTGACTATATACTCTCGCTGAACAAATTCAGATACATAGTCGGATATGTGCATAGGGAGAATCCGCGTGCTGCAAATAATCTTAAGAAGCTCGGATTCAGAAGATCTGACCGCCTACAGAAAATAGTTACAATTCAGTTTTACAATGATGACGGCACAAGCGAAACGGGAAGAAGGTATATACTTTATGCAATCAATTCCCATTCAAGGAAACCACGTAGATAATTTTTCCTTCTCGGAGCTTTGTCAATCACTTCAAGAGCATCATTGATTTAGTTTCGGAGAAATTCCCTGCCGTAAGTTTATAGTAATAAACTCCGCTTGAATAACTCCTTGCATTCCATTTAAATGAATAAGTACCGGGATGGAGTTTCCTGTTGATGAAAGATCCGATTTCTCTTCCCACGGAATCAAAAATTTTCAAAGTTACAAAACCCGCTGAGCGCAGTTTATAATTTATTATTGTAGTTGGGTTGAAGGGATTCGGGAAATTCTGATAGAGTATGAAAGAAACTGCATTTGAATTTATATCAGAAATTGAATTTGGATGCGTGTCAAATTTATATAACGCCTGAACGGGAAGGTGGTCGGAGCCATAATACAGCGCGTCTGCAATGCTGTCAGGCACGGCAGTATTTGGACGCTTATTAATGCTGTCGTTGTAATGATTGCCGTCATTTCCAAATGGTTTCAATGTGCCTGGAATATATTTTACCATTCCTTCTTGAGTAACACCATTTGAATTGAGAATGAAATCAAATCTATCATCAAGACCTCCGGTTGCACCGCCGTCTCCTATTGAACGTGTTCTTGTTGATTGGGAATGCTGTGAAGCATAAGAAAATTGATTCCAAGTCCCGGGGAGAAAATAAGGGTCAACAAAATATCCCTCGTTACCCGTTTCCACCTGAAGTAGTCTGACATAAGCGGGTTCGGTCGAATTATAGATGTTGAAATCTCCCATGATCATGAATTCAGTGCCCGCCGGGAAAGTGTTTGTTACCGCTCGAAGCGCATTGACTTCAGCAAGCCGCTGCTGCTCATCTGCCGGCGTGCTGCTTGCTTTCAAGTGAACAGCGAAAAGACGAATTGTATCTCTGCTTGCAATATGAACAAGGGTGAACATGTTAATATCACGTAAGCTTGTGTGTATAGGAGTGTTGCTGACGAATGAGAATTTTGAATTTTTGAAAAACACAGCGTTGTCAGTATCATAGCCGTCAATAAATGTCCCTGCGGAATATACACCGGGCGAATAAATGTTCATCACCTCGGACAACATGGTATTCATTGCCGACTCTGACAAAATTTCTTCGACAACCAGTACATCAGGCTTTGCGAAGTTAACAGATTTCCGGAAGTTTGCATTTTTGGATGCCTGACCGCTATAGTTAAGCAGGTTGTATGACATAATCTTTGCCGTGTCCTGCGAAAAAAGTAAACTGCCGTATATCAGGAACAAAACCGATGCACCGAGGCGCACAAAGGATATTTTCATTTCTTCAGAAAATTAATTTAATGTAATATACAATGATTGTGCTTTAGAAAA
>JBDHXH010000042.1:0-22743 GCA_039810605.1 Ignavibacteria bacterium
GGCTGTGACAATGATGCGCGAACTCCGGTAAATTGATTTATTACTTTCGAAAGGTTTTTATAAATTTCATCCGCAGATCTTTTCCTGTCTTCCGGTTCACTTAAATATATGCTTACAGTTCCGTTATTGACAGCAGAGTTTCCTCCACCTCCCGCTGTAATCTCAAACGGAAATTTTGCTTCGGGTATTGAATCAATTACATATTGACCGATTTCCCTGACGTACCTTTTTGTAAATTCAAACGATGAACCTTCAGGTGCAAGAATTCCTATTCGCAGATTAGACCTGTCTTCAAGCGGTGCAAGTTCTGATTTTAATGTGGTGCCCAGTATGTAAATCACCACAAATGCTCCTGCCATTATGATAAAGCTAAGCCATCTGACTTTAAGAAAACCGGCAAGGAATTTCTTGTAGCCCGAAATCAGTGAAACAAATAGCGGCTCGGTAATTTTGTAAAACCAACTTGGTTCGTGATGCTTCAGAAGTCTCGAAGACAGCATCGGACTTAGCGACAATGCAACAAAGGCGGATATCAATACAGAGCCTGCAATGACAACTGCAAACTCTCTGAACAATCTTCCGGTCAATCCCTGCAAAAACATTATCGGAAGAAAAACCGCGGCAAGCGCTATCGTAGTCGAAATAACGGCAAAATAAATTTCTCTCGAACCTTTGAATGCTGCCTGCATCGGAGACATTCCGGATTCAATCTTTGAATAAATATTCTCAAGCACTACAATGGCATCATCGCATACGAGTCCTATGGAAAGTATTATTGCAAATAATGTCAGCACATTTATGGAATATCCAATCAGATACATCAGGAAAAATGTTGCAATGATTGAAACAGGAATTGCAATTACCGGTATGAAAGTTGATCTCCAGTCCCGAAGAAATAAATATATAATCAGCACGACTAATCCGAATGCGACGAAGATTGTCTCTTCAACTTCATTGACGGTCTTCCTCACAAACGTCGAGAAATCATAAACCACTTCAGCCTTCATATCCGGCGGCAGTTCTCTCTGTATCTCTTCAAATCTTTTATGAAACTCATCCGATATCTCAAGAACATTCGCACCGGGTTGCGGAAGTATCCCTACAACTACTCCGCCAATGCCTCTGCCCTTCACGTCATTCCTTTCGTTTTCAGCTCCGAACTCTGCATATCCTACATCACTCAACCTCACTATTCCGCTGCTGTCCTGCTTGATAATAACGTTATTAAATTCGGGAGGCTGCGATAATCTTCCGAATGTTCTGATCGTCAGCTCTGTGTTGTCACCCTCGATTCTTCCCGACGGTAGTTCATTGTTTTCTTCCGTCAAAACATTTTCAATATCCATCGGAGCAAGTTTGTAAGCATCAAGCCTGTGAGGATCAAGTCTTATGCGCATCGAATATTTTTTTTCGCCGAAGATTCTCGTTGCGCTTACACCTTTAATAGTCTGAATCTTTTCTGCTACAACGTTCGCAGCAAAATCATTAACGTCAAGAATGTTTCTTTTGTCGCTCCTTACAAAAACAATAATAACAGGAACGGCATCTGCATCTGTTTTCTCAATCACTGGATTGTCAATGTCCGGAGGAAGTTGTCTCAATACACGCGATACCCTGTCGCGCACATCGTTCGCCGCTGCATCAATGTCTTTATCAAGATTAAATTCAATTGTAATCTGACTTTGCTGTTCACGGCTCGTACTTGACATTATTCTGATTCCGTCAATGCCGTTAATGGACTGTTCCAGAGGCTCTGTAATCTGTGCTTCGATTACATCCGAATTAGCTCCGACATAAGTCGTCGTTACTGTTATTATCGGAGGATCAATGTTGGGATATTCCCTGACTTCCAGATTCAGAAATCCTACAATCCCGAAAAGTACAAGTACTATTGAAATGACAATTGAAAGTACGGGGCGTTTTATATTTGTGGCGGATAAACTCAATTCAATCTACAATATGCATTCTTAATTCTAAAAACAAAATTAGTTGACATTAACAATTTTTACTTTCGAGTCGGGTCTTAATCTCAAAATGTTGGTAGTAATCACAGTGTCTCCGGGGCTGACACCGGAGGTTATCTGCACGTCCTTTTCAGTTCTGATTCCAATTTCTACATCATGCGATGCCGCAAGACCATTCTGATAAACAAAAACGCTTTGTCCTTTGAGCTGCGGAATTATTGCTTCGGAAGGAACCATCACCGCGCCGGTTATATCCGACATTTCTAATTTGACTTTAACAAATGAGCCGGGCAATAGCCTGTTGCCGTTGTTACTTGCAACCGCCCGCAGAATAATACTTCGCGTGCCTTCATCTATCTTGGGATCAAATGTAAGGACTGTTCCCGAAAATTCATCATCATATCCTTCAACTTTGAATTTGATTTCCTGACCTTTCTTAAATGAGGACATGTATTTTTCCGGTATTGAAAAGTCAATCTTCACTCTGCCGATATCCTGTATCGTGGTCAGGATATTCTGCGTGCTCACAAGACTTCCCATACTCACGTTTCTGAAACCTGCTATTCCGGAAAAAGGCGCAATGATCTCCGTCTTGTCCAAAGTTATATTCAACAGATCTATGTCGGCTCTGATTTTCTCTATCGTAGTCTGGCGAATGTCGTGCTCTTCCTGATTCATCAGTCCCCTCTCAATCAATTGAGATTCACGATTATATTGCTTGAGATTCAACTCTTCATCAAGCTGAAGCTTTCTCAACTGTGCCAGCAAATCAGAGTCATCAAGCTTGAATAGAACTTTTCCTTTAGGAATATAAGAACCCTCCCTAAAATATATGCCTACTATTTTCCTCGGGAGCTCACTCTTGATATCAACTTCTTCATTGGCAATTATTGTCCCTACAGTATTAACTTCATTTTCCAGTTGCACCGGCTTTATGATAAATACATCAATAGGAATCGAGGAATCCTGTGTAATCGGATTCTGTGTTTTCTTTTTTTCAGATAATAACCTGGGAACAATAATCAGCGCGGCAACGGCTACAACGATTAGTATTATGGAAATGTTTCGTACAGGCTTGTTCAAGTTTTGAATGTGTTTCTGCAAATATACAATTATTGCTAATCGGATTAAATGTTAAATAATTCCAACATCTTCCAACACACATAAATTGAATTTTAATTCTGAATTTATTTTCTAATCTTGCAAAAATCATAAAATTACTTTTTAACAATATATGTATGTCTAAGAAATATGTTTACTATTTCGGCGGAGGGAAGGCTGAAGGCAAAGCTGAAATGAAAAGCCTGCTGGGCGGTAAGGGTGCCAATCTCGCCGAGATGACAAATATCAAACTCCCCGTTCCTCCCGGATTCACAATTACAACCGATGTCTGCACTTATTACTATGATCATAAGAGAACTTTCCCTCGTGAATTAAAAAAACAAGTTGAAACTGCGCTCACAAAAATTGAGAAAGAAATGGGATGCGGATTCGGCGACAGCAAAGATCCATTGTTGCTTAGTGTTCGGTCGGGTGCGCGTGCATCTATGCCCGGAATGATGGATACTGTTCTCAATCTTGGGTTGAATGAAAAGTCTGTCGCAGGCTTGATTAAGAAAACAGGTAATGAAAGATTTGTTTATGATTCATACAGAAGATTCGTTCAGATGTACGGTGATGTTGTTCTCGACCTGAAGCCCCGAGACATACATCACGTAGACCCGTTTGAAGAAATAATCGAAAATAAAAAAAGACAAAGAGGAATTTCCAAAGATATTGATTTCAGTACCGAAGATCTCAAGGAGCTGGTCAGTGAATTTAAAAAAGCGATAAAGAAAGAAACAGGAAGAGATTTTCCTGATGATCCTATGGAGCAGCTTTGGGAAGCGATCGGCGCTGTCTTCCGTTCATGGATGAATGACAGGGCAATCGTTTACAGACGACTTAACAACATCCCTGCCAAATGGGGTACAGCCGTCAACATTCAGTCAATGGTATTCGGAAATCTCGGAGACACTTCCGGAACCGGTGTTGCCTTTACAAGAAATCCTTCAAATGGCGAGAACGAATTTTATGGAGAGTATTTGATGAATGCTCAAGGCGAAGATGTAGTCGCAGGTATAAGAACGCCTCTCCCTATTGCGGAATTAAAGAAAGCCAAACCAAAAATTTACAAGCAACTCGAAGATGTCAGAAAGAAACTTGAGAAGCATTACCACGACATGATGGATATTGAATTCACCATTCAGGAAGAGAAACTTTTCATGCTTCAATGCAGATCCGGAAAAAGAACAGGCTACGCATCCGTGAAAATTGCCGTTGATATGGAAAAAGAAAAACTCATTGACATGAAAGAAGCTATTCGGCGTGTCGATCCTGAACAGTTAAATCAATTGCTTCGTCCGATTTTCAGCACAACGGAAAAGCAGGAAGCGATACGGGCAGGAAGAAATCTTGCGACAGGTTTGAATGCAGGACCGGGAGCGGCCTGCGGGCAGGTATATTTTAATTCTTTCGACGCTGTCAATGCCAACGCGCGCGGACAGAAAGTAATATTGGTAAGAATTGAGACCTCTCCTGAAGACATTCGCGGAATGAATGCTGCAGAAGGAATCCTTACATCACGCGGCGGTATGACTTCTCATGCGGCACTTGTAGCAAGACAGATGGGTAAAGTCTGCGTTGCCGGCTGCGGTGAACTCGAGATTGATTATCTTCTCAAGACGATAAAGGTGAAAGGTAAGCCTCACGTCGTAAAGGAAGGCGACTTCATTTCAATTGACGGATCCACAGGAGAAGTCATTGTTGGGAAATTGCAGGCAAGACCATCTGAAATTTTGCAAGTTCTCATTGACAAAACACTCAAGCCTTCACAGTCCAGGCCATATTATTATTATTCAACATTCATGAAATGGGTTGATAAATTCCGGCTCATGAAAATCCGCACCAATGCGGATCAGCCTGACCAATGCGAGAATGCAATTGCATTCGGCGCAGAAGGGATTGGACTTTGCAGAACGGAACACATGTTCTTCGGTGGCGACAGAATTGATGCCGTCAGGGAAATGATTCTCGCATACAGCACAGAAGGAAGACAGAAAGCACTTGCAAAAATTTTACCTTACCAGAGAAAAGATTTTACGGAGATTTTCAGAGTAATGAACGGTCTCCCTGTAACAATTCGAACTCTCGATCCGCCGCTGCATGAATTTCTGCCGCACACAGAAAGCGAAATAGTAAATCTTGCCGAACTCATCGGCACAACGGTAGATGAAATCAAATATAAGCTCAATGCGCTTAAGGAATTCAACCCGATGCTCGGCCACAGAGGATGCAGACTCGGCATTTCCTTTCCGGAAATTACAGAGATGCAGGCAAGAGCAATTTTCGAAGCGGCAGCGGCTGTGAAAAAGAAAGGCATTACAGTTCATCCTGAAATAATGCTTCCTCTTGTGGGCAACGAAAAGGAATTTATCGCACAGGAAAAAATTATTAGAGATACAGCGGAGAAGGTTATGAATGAGCAAAAGATAAAATTCAAATACAGTGTCGGAACGATGATTGAGATTCCCAGAGCAGCGCTGGTAGCAGGCAAGATTGCACAACATGCGGAATTCTTTTCCTTCGGCACCAATGATCTTACGCAGATGACGTTTGGTATTTCGCGGGATGACTCCGCTTCTTTTTTGCCGGCATACCGAGAAAAAGGTTTATTGAAAAGAGATCCTTTCGAGTCCATTGATACAGAGGGAGTGGGAATGCTGATGGAACTTGCGGTGCGCGAGGGTCGTAAGACAAGGCCCGACATTAAACTCGGAATCTGCGGAGAACATGGAGGCGAACCTGATTCGATTAATTTCTGCAGCAGGCTTGGTCTTAACTATGTAAGCTGTTCTCCATTCAGAGTCCCTGTGGCAAGACTTGCGGCCGCTCGAGCTGTATTGATTGAGGATTTGCAAAATTAATTTCATAATTTTTTCAATTAAATTTAATCTATGTTTTACTACATGCTGGCTCTTATCGTTGCAAGTGTTCATTTCATCAAAATTGATTTTGATATCGAAGACTTTGCAAGACTTTATATGCTTGAAGGTGAATGGACTGCAACCGCCAATGACGTCGAAGTAGTTGAAAAGTGGAAAAAAAGTATGGACCGGCTTTTGGTTTGTGAAAACTTTGTTGTAAGCGGATCAAAAACTATTCCCAAAGAAAAAATTAATTTGTTCTTCAGTGGCGGCAGAATTTACCTTGCCCCGATTGTCGAAGGTCAGAATAAGAACGAAGCTGTAACTTTCGATCTTGTTGATATTGACAAGAATAAATTCATTTTTGAAAACCTCGAACATGACTTTCCCCAGAGAATTGTCTACGAGATAAGATCTGTAAACAACCTTCATGCATATATTGAGGGTGATACCAAAGGTGGTTTCAAAAAAATAGAATATGTGTTCAAGAGAAAGCAACAATGAATTACCTGAACCTGCATTTTGATGAAAGTCCTTCTCGAAATCTTTCAGCGCCTTTCTTGATTACCCGGTCCTTATTTAAATCTGATTCAAATAGTATTTAGAGTCTTAAAATGAAACCTGTAAACATTTCCGACTTCGAGGCAATTGCAAAGGAAATGCTTCCGCAAATGGCTTACGATTATTTTTCAAGCGGATCAAATGATGAGATAACGCTAAGAGAAAACTGTGAAGCATACAAAAGAATTTTTTTGAAATACAGAGTTCTTGTTGACGTAGAAAATATTGATACATCTCTAAAGGTCCTTACAAAAACAATTTCGATGCCTGTGCTCATTGCTCCAACAGCTTTTCATCGCATGGCACACAAAGACGGAGAGACTGCCGTTGCGCGGGCTTCGGGAAATGCCGGAACGATAATGATTCTAAGCACACTTTCAAATACGGATATGGAAGAAGTCGTAGAATCATCAGATGGCGATGTGTGGTTTCAGTTGTATGTTTATAGGGACAGAGATGTTACTCGTGATATAATTCAGCGCGCAGCAGCTGCAGGCTGTAAAGCAATAGTTCTAACCGCAGACACGCCTTATCTCGGAATTCGCGAACGTGATGTGCGAAATCAATTTAATCTTCCGGAGGGACTGTCTGTCAAAAATCTTTTGCCTGCAAGTAAACATGATCTTCCGATGATTGAAGATTCAGGGCTCGGAGCTTATGTCCAGAAATTTTTGAGTCCCTCACTCACATGGAAAGATATCCAATGGATTAAATCTGTCTCCGGCTTGCCTCTTTTTCTCAAAGGTATTGCGTGCGCCGAAGATGCATTGTTAAGTTTGGATAACGGCGCAGATGGAATAATAGTCTCCAATCACGGAGGGAGACAACTTGACACATGCAGAGCAACGATTGATGTCCTGCCCGAAGTTGCTGCTGCCGTTTCAGGAAAACTTGAGATACTTATTGACGGAGGTATCAGAAGAGGAACTGATGTCTTGAAAGCAATTGCTCTCGGTGCAAATGCCGTCTGCATTGGAAGACCCGTAATCTGGGGTCTTGCATCCTCTGGCGAAGAAGGTGTAACATCTATATTGGAATTCTTCCGGAAAGAGCTCACACTTGCAATGGCTCTTTGCGGATGCAGATCAATCAAAGAAATTACAAAAGAAATAATTGCAAGATGATTGTGTGTTATTTGAACAGGAACAAAATCAATTTAACCAACAATTGAAATAAGAAACCCTGCAAGACCGGGCTGCAGGGTTTCTGAAGGTTGTTCAATAACGGGAAAATTAATTCCTGTATTTGATTCTGTATTTAAATTCTTTGTTCGAATAGTCGGGGCTTGTCCAAAGATTCAGTGAATTGAGTTCTGCTTCAATACTGGATCGCAATCTTTCGTTTATACCTTGAGAATATTTGAACTCAATTTTACCATTCTTGCTGACTCTGGCAATAACGGTGATTTCTCCGTCAAGATTATCTGAAGCATATTTCAGATACGGAGTCTGCAGAGTACCTTTAATCTCATCAACAATCTGCAAATTGAGATCTGCAGTCTTGTTTCCTGATAAGTTATCTGCTTTTGTAATTCCTGCGAATGAAACCGTTACTAAAGTTAAAGCTATCGTAAAAATTGCTTTGAGGGTTGACATTTTTGTTTAGCTCCTTTTGTTTTGGTTAACTACATTGTTAGACGAATACAGCAATTGAAAAGTTTCACAAAATAATTCAATTATGAATTTATCCTGGCTTCAAATTGAAGAGTATCTCCAAAAAGATGATCGCTGCGTTTTCCCAATCGGCTCTACGGAACAACATGCATATCTCCGCCTCTCAACCGATAGCGTGCTTGCGGAAAGAATTTCATCAGATGCTGCCGCACCGCTGGGTGTCCCTGTCTTTCCGGTGTTGAACTACGGTCATACTCCTTTATTTATGGATTTCCCGGGGACAGTTTCTCTCCGTAAAGATACATTATGGAATGTTGTAAAGGATGTCATCGAATCACTCTCTCATCACGGCTTCAGAAAAATCCTGATTGTAAACGGACATGGAGGAAATATGTTTCTTTCGGAATATATTACTGGATGGCTCGCTGCTAATCCAAATATGAATATAAAATTCCATAACTGGTGGCGAGCAGCTTCGACTTGGAAAATTGTAAATGAAATTGATCCGGTTGCCTCACATGCCTCCTGGATGGAAAATTTTTTATGGACAAGGCTTCAAAATGCTTCACAGCCTCAAGCGCAGAAGCCAATGGTTGATTTGAATGCATTGAAAAACGCCTCGCCTCAAGAAGCACGTAAGTTACTTGTTGATGGAAATTACGGAGGTTACTATCAAAGAAGTGATGAAGACATGCAGAGAATCTGGAATACCGCAGTTGCTGAAACAAGAGAACTTATTGAAAATAATTGGTGATTAAAAACTAAATTCTCTTTCCGGCTGACTTCAGATTTCTCTTCCAGCCTTCAAACTTTGTTCTCATCACCGGCGTGCCTGAAAACAATTTTCTAAAGTCGTCTTCGTTCATAACCGTCAACTGATCATAAGTTTTTTCAATTTTTTCTTTTACCGGTGAAAACTGAAAATCATTTGTGAAGTAATTGTTGCTATTGAACGGACAGACATCCTGACAAATATCACAGCCAAATATCCAACCGGACAGATCAATCTCTTCCGGAATGTTGCCCCTGTTTTCTATCGTTTGATATGAAATGCACAAATTGGAATCTAATTCATACTCTTGGGTTAATGCACCGGTTGGGCAAGCATACAGACACAGAGAACAATTCTTGCAGAGATCTTCAACAGGAGAATCATATTCAAGTTTAAGATTTATCAGAACTGTACATATAAAAAAATAACTTCCGAATTTCTCATCAATGACATTTGTATTTTTCCCCTGCCAGCCAATACCCGATCTTACAGCCCACGCCTTATCCATCACGGGACCATCGTCAATATAAGATTTCGTCTTAATGTTTTCATCGAGTCCGTTGATCTTATCACAAAGGCTTCTCAACTTCTTTTTCAAAAAATTATGATAATCAACTTCTCCCCACGCATACCTTGAAATTTTAGGAATGTTCTTGTTGGGTGAATGTTCGAACGGCGTATCATAAATATAAGCAAGCGAAATCACAGACTTTACTTCATCCATCACAAGTGCGGGATTGGTTCTCTTGTCGAATGTTCTGTTCATCCAATCCATTGTTGCATTCATTTTCCTTTCAAGCCAATGCTTCAAATACTTTCCTTCATTGACAAGTACGCACGATTCGGCAAAACCGACTTTGCTGAATCCTTCTTCAATGCAAATACTTTTTATGATTTCGCTAAAATTGCCTGCCATGTTTGGTTGGTCTCCATGAGGTTTGTCTGACGAAACTTGTTGGGATGTGCACTTCAAAATTTGAAATCAAATCTCTTCGAGGAAGGAACCTTAACAAATATAAATCCGTCTTCAATCTTCAGTTCGAAAGTGCGAAGCCGGCATCCGAATTTAGTCGGCTGCTCTCCTGTATCGAGATGAAACTGAAATCCATGCACAGGACATGTTACGAACATTCCATCAACATAGCCGTCATAAATTTGTGAGGTGTGATTGTGTGGGCAGATGTTATCAACTGCGTAATATTTGCCTTCCACTTTGAATATTGCTATTTCATTTTCTTCATCCAGTTCAAATCGCTTGCCTTTGCGATTGTATATCTCATCTGTCCTGCAAACTCTCTTGTAACACTCTTCCATTGAATCAAAACCCTTCGGAGCTAAATTCTTGATTCTTAATTTTCAATTTATTTCAAACACTCTGTCAAGTCTTGCAATCTTCATCAAATCTCTCACGCTTGCATTTACATTCTTCAGAATCAGCTTCTTATTTTTTTCTCTCTCCATCCTTTCGGCCAGCAACAACACAGACAATCCCGAACTGTCACATTTCACGACATCTTTGAGATCAATTATGAACTGGTTGTTGATTTCTTTTTGCAGAAAGATCAACTCTGTTTTCAGCTGTGGAGCAATCGCCTGGTCAAGAGACTTCGATTCAAGTCTGAATATTGTTTTATCTTCCTGCTTGTCAATTTCAAATTTCATCAGTCGGTTTTAGGTTTGGAGTTTTCTTTCGGAAGTAACACGCGTCGGCTTAGTTTGAGTTTGCCGGAATCATCTATTCCCATCAGTTTTACTTTCACTTCCATTCCCTGCTTCAATACCTTTTCCACTTTCTCAACTCTCTTATTATCAATCTCCGAAATGTGCAGCAGTCCTTCTTTACCGGGGAGTATCTCAACAAACGCTCCGAAGTCCTTTATTCCCTTTACAATGCCGTCATAAATCTTTCCAACTTCCGGCATCTCTGTCAGTGCCTCAATCATCTTGCGCGCTTTTGAAGCTTGCTCTTTATCAACTGCTGCAATGGTTACGACTCCGTCATCATCAATATCAATTTCAGCTCCGCTCTCTGCAATAATATGACGAATCGTCTTTCCTCCGGGTCCGATCACAGTTCCGATAAGATCTTTCGGAATATTCATCGAATACAGATGCGGCGCATATTTTGAAATTGAATCTCTTGCAGCATCAATAGTCTTATTCATAATTCCGAGTATGTGGAGTCTTCCTTCCTTTGCCTGCGCTAATGCTCTCTCCATTATTTCAAAGGAAATTCCTCTTATCTTGATGTCCATCTGTATAGCAGTAATTCCTTCGGCAGTCCCTGCAACTTTAAAATCCATGTCACCAAAATGATCTTCATCGCCAAGTATATCAGAAAGGATTGCAACTCTGTCGCCCTCTTTTATCAATCCCATTGCGATTCCTGCTATCGGTTTCTTCAACTTCACCCCTGCATCCATAAGCGCCAATGAACCTGCACAGACCGTTGCCATTGACGATGATCCATTTGATTCAAGTATATCCGAAACAATTCTTACTGCATAAGGAAAATCCTGTTCGTCGGGAATCAGATTTTTCAGTGATCGTTCCGCAAGATTTCCATGACCAATTTCTCTGCGTCCGGGTCCCGGTCTTCCTCCAACTTCACCTGTACTGAATGGCGGGAAATTATAGTGAAGAAGAAATCTCTTTGTTGTTTCAGCGCGCAAACCCTCGATGATTTGCTCATCGCGCTTTGTTCCCAGTGTAACAGTTGTAAGGCTCTGCGTCTGACCTCGAGTAAACAAAGCTGAACCGTGAGTTCTCGGCAGGACTCCAACTTCGCAGGCTATATCGCGTATGTCCTGCATTCCTCTTCCATCGAGTCTCTTTTTTTCATTCAGTATCATCTCGCGCATCACTTCGTATTGAATGTCGTGAATTATCTTTTCAATTTCCTTTTCCTGTTCGGGATACTTTTCTGCAAGTGCTTTCATCACATTGTCATGAATTTCCCTGTTGCGAAGTTTCCTTTCTTCTTTCGCAAGAACAGTCCTTGTCAATTCCTTGACTTGCTGTTCGCAAAGGTTTCTTACTTCCGATAACAATTCCGAATTTCCCTCAACAGGAATTAATTCACGTTTCTTTTTACCGAATTCTCCGGCAAAGTCTTTTTGAAAGTTGCAGAGAGCGGCAATATTTTTATGTGCAAATTTAATAGCTTCGAGAAAATCTTCTTCAGATATTTCCCTTGCTTCTCCTTCTACCATCATTATTGAATCGAGTGTTCCTGCAACGCTGATATCAAAATCACCCTTCTCTACTTGCTCGTGACTGGGATTGACAATAAACTCTCCGTTTATTCTCGTTACCCTCACTTCGGATATCGGGTCATCAAAAGGAATATCCGATACCAACAAAGCCGCAGAAGCTCCGGTAGCGGCAATTACATCCGTATCATTGGCGCCGTCTGATGAATACACCGAACACAAAATCTGTGTTTCGTTAAAAAATCCTTCGGGAAACATTGGTCTGATTGGCCTGTCAATAAGCCTCGAAGACAAAATTTCTTTTTCCGTTGGTCTTCCTTCCCTCTTAAAAAATCCTCCCGGAATCTTTCCTACCGCAGCCGTCTTTTCTCTGTAGTCAACTGTCAACGGGAAAAAATCCTGTCCCGGATTCGCTTCATCTTCTGCCGTTGCGGTGCACAATACAAAATTATCGTCAAGCGAAATCATTACCGCTCCGCCCGCCTGCTTGGCAAGTCTTCCTGTTTCCAATGTCAACTTCTTGCCGCCAATTTCTATACTTTTTGAGTTTGTCATTATTATTTTCTGATCTCTAATTCTTTTATAATCTTTCTATATCTTTGAACATCTTTATTCTCGAGATATCTCAAAATTTTTCTTCTCTTTCCGACCATCTTCAGAAGTCCCCTTCTTGAATGATTATCCTTTTTGTGTGAGTTGAAATGTTCTGCTGAAAGATCGTTAATTCTCTTTGTCAATATTGCAACCTGAACTTCAGGAGTTCCGGAATCTTTTTCGGACTTTCCGTACTTTTTTACAATTTCAAATTTTTGTTCTTTTGTTAAGGGCATTTTTCCTTATTTAGTTAATTTCTTGCTTAATTATGTTTAATGTTTTCTCTTTGTCAAGAGAAATGTTTTCTATCAATTGTTCAATTGATTCAAATTTCTTTTCTTCTCTTAGATAAGAAATAAATTCAATCTTGATTTTTTTTCCGTAAATGTTTTCACTGAAATCAAAAATATTTACCTCCAACTTCAATAGCTTATCATCACTAACAGTAGGGTTTATACCAATACTCATCATCCCGTTATAGATTCTGTCTTCTATCACAACTTTCACTGCATAAACACCGGTCTTAGGAATCAATTTGTTTGCAGATCCCACTGCTATGTTCGCTGTGGGAAACCCAAGTTCCTTTCCCAGCCTGTTTCCTTCAATCACAACACCCTCAATGCTGTAATTCCTTCCGAGAAATTTTGAAGCTTTGGCAATACTGCCTTCATTAAGAAGATTCCTTATTGCAGTGCTGCTGACATGTTCTCCATCAATTTTATACTCGGCAACTTTATCAACAGTGAAATCATACTTTGAAGAAATTTCCTTCAGCATTTCAAAATTACCTTCTCTGTCCTTGCCGAACATATGATCATATCCAAGAATAAGATCCTTCAATCCGATTTTATCAACAAGATAATCCTTGTAAAAATCTTCGGCGTGAGTATATGAAAACTCTCTGGTAAAATTAATCACGAGAACATTTCCAATGTCAAGGTCATTGAATATCTCAAGTTTTTCTTCAAGCGTTGAAAGAACCTTTATGTTCTCCGACTTATTCTTTAATACAATCTGCGGGTGCGGTTCAAACGTAATCACCACGCTTCGCAGGTCCTTTGCCTCTGCAACCGCCTTCAGCTTGTCAATGATTATTCTGTGACCGAGATGTATTCCGTCAAAGGTTCCGACAGTAACTGCGCTTCCGGCATTAAACCCAATCTCATCTATATTTCGGAATACCTTCATTGACCATTCCCTTAAATGAATAAAACATTAAACCGTATCAAGACATGGCTTAATGCTTTATAAATTCGGGAAATCCCTATTTAGTATTTTTTATCGCTTCCTTCAATTTTTCAAAATTAATCTGTACGCCGGGATTTTCCGTAACCTCAACATACTTTATCAGTCCGTCTTTGCCGATAACATACACTGACCTGCTTGCAACATTTTTCATTCCATGCGCAAAATTTTCCCGGACAACATCATAGTTTTTAATGACATCTCTCCCGAAATCGCTAAGCATGGGAAACTTTATGTTATTCTCTTTTGCAAATGCTCTCTGCGGAAATGTTCCGTCAACACTGATTCCAAGCACTTCCGTGTTTCCATCAGAAAATTCGCCAAATTGATCTCTGATAGAACAAGCTTCGGCTGTACATACCCCCGTAAATACCTGCGGGAAAAAAAGCAATACTGCGTTTTTGTCTTTTAATACTTTGCTTAGTGTTATTTCTACCGGCTCTTCGGAAGGTGTAAATGAAGTCAATGTAAAATCAGGGGCCTTATCGCCTACTCTTAATGCCATAATACTTAATTCTTTTTGGTTTTAAGTAATCAAAATACTCATTTGTGGATTCATTAACAATGTGATTTCACATGAAAATGCAAATGTTTACAAATGTTACAAATGTGCAAATGCGAGAATAAGCCGGAATTAAAAAACATTCTTTTATAATGAAAAGAATTTTTGTAGATTATATAATAACTTAAAAGGAGAAAATTATGCAAGTGAAGAACCTCAATAGTCCGGACGAAGTCCGAACTCCTTCAAAGACAAAACTTGAAGTCGTCAAAGTTGGTGATTCTACAGTTATGCGGGCTGCATTCGACCCCGGTTGGAAATGGTCCGAATGCATAAAGCCTGTTGCAGGAACGCCAAGTTGTCAGTCTCATCATGTTGGCTATGTTATGTCAGGCAAGATGAAAATCAAGATGGATGACGGTACCGAGAAAGAAATCGGTCCCGGAGATGCAGTTGATATTCCGCCGGGACACGATGCATGGGTAATAGGCAATGAGCAATGCGTCATGATTGATTTTGGCGCGGGCGCAGCTTATGCAAAACAGGCAAAATGATTTCAAATCAATCTGCTTTCAGATGTCAACTTGTTCATTATTTAGAATCAGCAGGTTAAAGAATCTAACCTAAATTTAAAAACAGTTTATGTTTCAGGATATACCCGAGTTTGTAGCAGGTTATTTCAATTTCATAATTGATTATGCTGCAAAACCCGGGGAGACCTGCAGTAAATACAAATCACTGAATAAAGTTGATAAAGATCTTCTCACTTATGCTGCAATAGGTTCCGCATTCACATGGCTCATATTTCGATTGATCAGTAAACTCGGTGAAGTTTACAATGACAAGTCAGACATTCTTGATCTTGCCGACAAGATTGAAATTGACAAACTTCCGCTGATAATTCTTCCTTCCATTGTTTTGCTCTCTCTCTTTGTTCACGTTGCGGTCAGATTAACGCTGATAATCAGCAGGCAGCATAAAAATCTTGAACCCAATACTGTTAATTTCAAAAATACTGTCAATGGCGCGCTTGCTTTTTTTTCATTTGCGCCTTTTGCTTACATGCTGATCAATTTGCTCACGTTGCTGCTGACATATAATTTTGTCAACCTGCAGGACCCAAATTACTTCATCGTTATACTGTTGTTGCTTCCAACTATTCTGCTATTTCTCTCTTTTGTGATATGGTATTTCCCGGTTAGCGTGAGCAGCGTTCAACCTGAAGACTTACGAAAAATTTTTATGCGAGCGATATATATTGTTTATGCGTTCTTCTTTGTTTTGTTCTTTGCAGTTGGTCAGATTAGAGAAATCGTGAGTCGTTAGTCGGGAGTCGTGAGTTTTCGTTAGTCGGGAGTCGGGAGTCGGGAGTCGTGAAATCGTGAGTCGTTAGTCGTGAATCGTGAATCGTGAAATCGGGAGTCGTGAGTCGTTAGTCGGTGATTCAAGTTATGCTGAAAGTATCAGGGACGATATCGAAACCGTATGCAAGTTGTTCGCTCATGGTTCTCTTATTGAAGTCCAGGCCGTCGCCCAGATTTTTTTTCGGTCGTATTATTTTCAGATCAAGTTTTCTTTTCCCGAAGAATGGATTTGTTGCAGATGTAAATAGATTTTCTATCACATCATCAGTCATTCCTGTATTCCTTTGAATTCTTTCCTTGCACTCGGCGATGTAAGTAATTCCTTTATTGTAAAGCGATGCGATGCGCACGTCATTATCGCTCACATCATTTGAAAAAATTTCAATAGTCTTCAGCAGTATATCTTTCACATTATTGAAATTTGTACTGTCAAAGTATGATTCGCCGGGTGTGGTAAGAATTGCCGTTATACTTTCAGCTCCGGCATCAATAAGGATATCTGTGGGGACGTATTCCCTTACGCCGCCGTCAACAAACTTAAGTCCGCCGATATCAACAGGCGGCATTAGCACGGGCTGGACACATGATGCGGCTATGCACCTGATAAATTCATCCCGGTTTTTCCACTTGCTGATATTATATTTTCCTGAACCCGGAATGTCTGCGTTGGTAAAATATGTTGTCTTTCCGTTCTGAAGACAAACAGTTGATAGAAAAATTTTTTTCCCTGAAGCCATGATTCTGTTATACCTTTCATTGTCAATAGTCTTCCTGATAAGATTGACAAGCGGGGAAATTTCGTACAGAGAATCATTGGTGAGTATACGCAATGCAAGTTCAGCATCACTGAACTTTATCAAAATGTCTTTGTCTTCAACCGAAGTATAAATTCTTTCCAGCAATTCAATCTCGCCTGTTGCTATAAGAGGAACTATAAGAGAACCTGTTGATGTACCGGAGAGCAAATCGAAAGTTTCTCCCAACCGAAGCAGTTTCTTTAACACTCCAACTGTGAATGCTCCCTTCGAACCCCCGCCGGATAATGCAAGACCGTTTTCCATTTCAATTCCTCATTTGATTTCTAAATTCACGATTCACGATTGCCGACTCACAAAACACCGACTCACCTAATCAAAATCATTTTCTTTACTTCCGAAAAATTTCCATCTTCGAGTTTATAGAAATACATTCCGCTGGCAAAATTGCTTCCGTTGAATTCAACTTCATAGCTGCCGGGTTCGAGAGATTCATTAACCAATATTACCAATTCTCTCCCAAGCAAATCATACACTGCAAGTTTGGTCTGACTTTTTGAATCTGAAGACTGCCGCGCAGGAAGTTCAAACCTTATCTTTGTTACCGGATTAAACGGATTCGGAAAATTCTGATGAAGGTTGAATCTCTCCGGAACTGCCGAGGAAATATTCTGGACACTCACAACTTCAGGTGATATCGCAATTCCGTTAATGCCCGCAAAACCTGTGTTTGTGCCGATTACAGTTCCTGCTCCATTTGATGTGTCAATCGAAATCAGCTTGTTGACTGATGCACCAATTCCAGCCATCCCATACAACTTTCCTGTTTTCGAAAATGCGATGCAGGTATTCGGTGTAATTCCCGTACTTCCTACAGACTGCGACGATGCATTTGTTTTATTGATTTTATACAATGCTCCTGAAGCTGACATTCCCCAGAGAGTGCGGTTCACAGGGTTTATACTTATTCCAAACAAGTTTGATATTCCGGAATTTCCAATGAACAGCGTATCCGATGTTGAAAGGTTGTACTTATAAATCTTTCCATCAGAAGTCGAGCAATAAAGTTCGTCATTGATATCAAATGCTATTGAGCGAATGTTGGCAATGGGTATCGGGGACACTGAATAAGCGTCGCCTCCTGCAGCATTGACTCTAACTAATTCCGTAGATGGAGCTGATGTAATAGTTGCATAGAGTTTATTATTGGAAGGTCTGATGCTCAATCCGTTTAATTGCGAAAAAGATGTCTGACCGACAGATGTGCCCGTTCCTGTTGCAGAATTAATTGTAAGTAAAATCCCGTTAGACTGTGTTCCCGTTACTCCGTATATCGTATTTGCCTGAACCGGACTGATGACATATCCTTTCCCTTTTACAAAAACATACTTATTCGGATTGACAGCATCATTGCTTGCAAATTTTATTGAATCATTTTTAAATCCGGTTGACGTTGCGTGAAGTTCTAAATTCAGAATAAGCGAATCATTGAAATTCAGGTTAACAGGTAGAGCGGGCATATTAAGAATTCTGAACTCACTGTTGGAAGATTGAATCGAAGAAATCGAGAGCGCGGAATTTCCATAGTTTGTAATCTTCAGTCTTTGCTGCGAACTCGAAGTATTTATTTCTACATTCCCAAATTGCAATGAATCAGCGTTAGAAAATATTCTGGGACTATTGTAAGGTGATACTCTTACTTCCCCTACCCATGTTGCCCAGGCATTACCAACGTCGGCAAGCTCCGTCATTATCCAGAAATTCTGATCAGTTACAGGATCAACCCAACTGCCCATATAATCTCCCCACCTGTTCAAGTTTCCGGTATTGATATAAGTCCCTCTGCCCTGTTGAAGAACACTGCTGGGATTAAAACTATTTGGAGGATCAGCGGCTGTTCTCGATGTAAAATAAGCGCCGATATATTCTGTCAAAGCAGATCGCGAATAAGAAACTAAAACATTGAGATCTTTATCAACACTTATTGCAGGGTACGAATAATAAAAACTATCGGCTCCATAGACTATGTCCTGATCAGCCGTGTTAGTAGCCACATTAAGTTTGTAGTATTTGAATCCGGAGTAACTTCCATTAAATCTTACGGCATGAACTGCATAGAGGAATCCGTTTCTGAAGACAGGTTCACATCTGAAATCGGCAGTACCCCCCGCAGTGATTGGAGAATTTGTCCCAAGTTGTTGAGAAGGAACGGGACTTTGATATTGGACTACGGGGACAGCAACACCTGTCATTGAAGGATTGTTCAAAGGATTCACAAGTTTATAAAGCGAGATGTATGTTCCGGATGTATTTGCTCTGCATAGGAAATAGTATTCATTCGAGTTTCCATAAATGATTGAAGGTCTGATCCCAAAGTTTGTACCTTGATTCGACGGATCTCTTAAGTCCCACATATCATACCACGAGACTGACCCGCCGGTGTTTGCATACAATTGAGACTTGTTGATTATTCTCAATTTGGAATAAACAAAATTACTGCTGCTGATAGTAAAGCCGTTGCCTGTAATGTAAATCGCATTCTGATCATAACCGACTCCTTCATAATCTCTCCATATATCAGACGGTGTAGTTCCGTTAAGGTCATTTCTCATTGCGTAGTTATACCACACTCCAAGAGGAATAGAGTCGTCTGACACAGAGACAACGTCGTAGGAAAATGGACCTACGGGAGGAGTTATCCATATCATTATCCATCGTCTTGAATAATGGTCGTACGTAATCTTGGGATCTGAAACTGCTCCGCTAATTCCTGCGCCAAGTCCTGCCAACCAAGATGATGCAGTTATAGTTTTCAAAACATTTCCGTTCTTGTCCCAGATCCTGAACTGCGAATTCACACCGCCGACTACATGAGTTGGACCGACAGCAATTGAAGGATCAGGCGGTACAAAATTTGTGCGCGGCACCCCTGCAAAGTTTTTCAAGAGCAAACTCGGAGAATCCGATTCCCCCGAAACAGTTGATTGATCTATGACGACATTTGAACCTTCCGGTGCAGATGGTCTTACCTTATTCATGTAATCGGGAAGCAACTTTGGAGCAGATTCATTCTCACTGTTCTTTGCTATATAAAAAGGCAACGGAATTTCTCCGGAGACGTCCGTGAAGTTGTCTGTATTTACAATAACACCATTTGCAACCGAACCTGCTGCAGGTCCTTGATACAATTGCGCCGATAAATATTCTGAACTTAGAATGATTAAAATCGAGATGATCGGTAAATATTTTTTCAATGCGGTCCCTTTCCTGTTTAAAAAATTTTTCAAATATAATGTATCGCAAAAGTTTAAGCAATTAGAATTTGATTCTGTGCGAAACTTCAATTTCACAGGCTGATAGCCTGTGCTACTTCATCACATCAATTTCACAGGCTGATAGCCTGTGCTACTGCATCACATTAATCTCACAGGCTGATAGCCTGTGCTACTGCATCACATTAATCTCACAGGCTGATAGCCTGTGCTACTGCGAATTTACGCTTGCACCGATAAACAATAAAACTATTGCAAACAATTTTCTCATTTCTATGAGTGAATGATTCCCATTTTCGATGTTTCACTTCCCGATAAGTGTAATGATTATCTTTTCAGGATAATTCCAAATTCAAATTCATTTTAAAGAAATAACTTCCGCTGCAGTTCCATTAAGGTTGAATTCAATTTATCTCCGGCAGTGATGTTAATTTTCAGATGCCAAAAGAAGCGTATATCTCAAACTGGGTATTCAAGAATCATATTCCAATTCAATTTCAACTGCAATTTGTTCATTTGACTTTTATTGCCGTAACAAAATTGGGTATTTATAAAAAATCTCTCTTTGAAACGGTGAACAAGTTTCAGTAACTTTGCCTATTCTAAAGAGAGGGTCTTCTGAAGTCTCCATCCTTACCGAATTCCTTCTTTAAAATTAAAAAAAATATATTTGCGGCTATGAATAAAATATTCATAATATTTTCTTTAGCTTTAGTCAGTTACTTTCTTTTCACAGGTCAATCAGCAATTACGAACTCCGGATCAGGAAATCCTGATCCAAGAATGACAAGGATCCAGTCAACAGGAGACTACGTCCCGCTTCCACAGGTTTACAATAAAGTATTCAGCACGCAACCGCGAGTAATAAATTCAGGTGCGGAAGTATTAACGGTGTTTCCAAATTTCCGTGTTCATCCAAGCTTTGGATCACAGAGCGAGACTCCTATTTGCAGACACCCATTTAATCCTTTGATCATGTTTGCCTCTGCGAATACTTTTTATGGAGGTTCAACTTTCAGCACAGGCGTTTATGTGACGACAAACGGAGGAGACAGCTGGTATGGGAGCGATACAATTCCGACCGGAGTATTCAACTATGGAGATCCTGCCCCTGTCATTGACAAGGATGGAAGATTTCTCATGACATATATTGCCCTCACCGGCAACATGGGATCATCATTTTCCACAGACAACGGAATAACGTGGTCACCTAACGTGGTGATACCGGGTTCTTCAACAAGTTCGGACAAGAATTTTACTGGCACTGATGATATTCCGACAAGTCCCTATTATGGCAGAAGTTATATTGTATATACAGAGTTTGCAGGTCAGTATTTTAACAGAGTCGTTTCATCATATACAACAAATGGTGGCGCGAACTGGTCTAACGTTGCGGTCGTTAGTCCGCCATTAAGCGGAAATAACTTTCATCAGGGAGCTGACATCAAGATTGGTCCGGACGGTGATGTCTTTGTTGTTTGGGCTAATAATATTGGTGCAAGTGCAACCGAAGATTCTCTTGGAATTGCGAGATCAACAGACGGCGGCGTCTCATGGGTAATGTCAAGAAGCAATGCAGACAATATGAACGGAATCAGGAATAGCGGACAGACCTTCATGAACGGCATTAGGGCAAACGGATTTCCAAGAATTGATATTGACAGAACGAATGGCTCAAGGAGAGGATGGATTTATGTTGCTACGGCAGAAAAAAATGTTGCACCGGCAACAGACGTTGCAGATATTATTCTTCATCGCTCAACAGACAAAGGAGTAACCTGGACTTCGCGCCGTGTCAATCAGGACACTCCCGGAAGTGGAAAGTATCAATACATGGCGGCTGTCAATGTAGATGATCAGGGAGGAGTAAATGTGATTTATTACGATACCCGTAATACGACAACAAATGATTCTGCACAGGTTTACGTTTCGAGATCTCTAGATGGAGGAAATACATGGGAAGACATACTGGTATCAGATCATAAATTCAGACCAAAGTCAATCAGCGGACTGGCAGCCGGTTATCAGGGTGACTATATTGGAATCACTTCCGGGAATGCCAATCTGTGGCCCTACTGGTGTGATGATATAGAAGGCATTTATCAGGCATGGACATGCAAAGTCAGCATTAACCTTACACCGTTGAATAATTTTAATCTTGCTGCACCTTCGGCAGGTACGACAATTACTTCTTATCCCAATTCTTCAATTAATTATACATTTAACTGGGATACTTCTACATCGCTTGCAACATATAAATGGATATTCGGTAGTCCCTCAACCACGCCGAGAAAATTCACATTCCAGCAGTTCTCAAATTCAATGAGCATCACCGCAGCAAACCTTGATACTCTGCTTGCAAGTTATGGATTAAACATTGGCGATTCGTTAGTTGGTCAATGGGACGTTTGGGCATTCAGAAATAACCTTACACAAGACTCGCTTAAAGCATCGAACGGACCAAGAGCAGTTACATTAAAGCGTGGAATTCCACCGCTTACTTCGTTTAATCTTTACAGTCCTTCTGATACGACCATCAACACATCTTCATTTGATTTCTCTAATATAAAATTCAGATGGGCTTCATCAGGACCCGGCACAACTTACAAATGGAAATTCGGATCACCTTCGATTTCCTCAACGATTCGTTTGACTTATACTTCTGCAATTAACGGAATTGACTCTTCTTTTACAATCGCAAATCAGAATCTTGACGGGGCGCTCGCAGGAATCGGAGTAAGTTCAGGAGATTCGATTTCAGGAGAATGGTCAGTATGGGCATATAACGGATTTGATTCTGCAAAGGCTTCACAGAACATCCCGATAAAATTCAAACGCAAGAGCAAAGGCGAAATCCTTGTGTTGTATGATTCAACAAACGCAAACTGCAGAATTTCACGCGACTCTGTAATAGTAAATCTCGG
>JBDHXH010000043.1:0-22358 GCA_039810605.1 Ignavibacteria bacterium
CTCTCCTCTCTTCCCCTTATATGATTGTTTATTCTCGTCTGAATCTAAAATTAACAAAAGTTTTTCTTGTAGTTATGTAGGCAGCGGCTTTGCTAACCAACCTAAATCCTACAACACATGGATCATTAATCTCATAGTCAACTGGCCAACTTGAAGCCGTGACTATGATATTCGTGTCACTTAACTGCGTACGGATATTTTTAACAGATGTCTTTACCCATTCTGAAGATGTTCCGTAACGCGCCATTGGCCAGAGGGTATCTCCGATCGCCGTGCACCTGATTGTGAACGCGCCGCGCGAATATATCCCGCCCGGGTTTATGGTTGAGATCGTGTCACCGGCAACAATTGAATCCTTTTTTGTCATAAGCTCGGACTGCGAATATCCTTCCGGTGAAAGACTAAACAGAAGCGATAATATCACAGCGGCTCTGAAAATATATCTTATCATTTCAGAAATTATTTTAAGTGTTTTGAAAAAATTACGGTTGCGAAGAAACAAGACTGTATTCTGTTCGTGTGCATTTTGCCGCTACGTATGCAAGGAAATCAATGTAATCGACCGTGGTCTCTGTAGACCAGACTTCTTTTCTGTCCAGGTATTTCTTAATCACGAATGCGACACCTTTGGAATAGTATCCTACAAGAGCCGGCTTGCCATTAACAACAAGCGAGGAGTCCGCAGAGATTATGTATGTAATCCCGTCGATTACCGCGACACCTTTTTCGAGCAGATCCTTGTTGAAAGCCATAGCAGACTTAACGATGTCGATATTTTTGAAAGACTCGCCTGCTTCCGTGTGCATCACTACTATCTGATCTTCGTTCGGAATTTCGTTAGCGATGAAATGTATCTTAATCGAATCGAGATCTGCTTTGGTCAGAGCCTGTCCGCCCCATTCAATCAGATTTGCACCTCCTGCGTCAACAGCTGAATTGAAAGCTGCCATAACTGCAAGCCTGTCGAAATCTCTTTCGAAGGCACGAACGACGTCAGACACGAATGCATTCAGAGCATCACCATTTGTTTCAGCACGTGATTCATACTCTTCTGTTATATGAATAATCCGTGTTTGGAACGGCACATTCACTTTTCCCATGTCAGCTTTCGTTTTCTTTCTGTCTGCTGAATTTAGCGCTGCTGCAGTTGAGCGTACGACCAGTTGCGGATTAATCGGCACATCGACAGAAGATGCCCACTTATCGGTCACTAATCCGTCAAGGTCCCTACGGCACCTGGTAAATAAACCGGTTGACTCGTAAAGACCTTTCATCACCATCGAACTTGTTATTACCGGAGATAAAGCCATAATAAAATTTGTTTAAGGTTTATAAATCTTGTGTTTTACTTTCTGTAATACTTCTCCGCACCCGGAAGCTTGGTCAGCTCCTCGTCGGTAAACTTCTTTGCAAAGGACGGATCAGCAGCAATTTTCTCAATCATCTGTTCGTAAGTTAGTTGTGTCCCGTCTTCATTTGTGAACTTGTCGGTGCTGTTTGTATTGTCGTCTATATTTGTTCCGCCGGAAGGTACTGCATTCTTCTTGAACACGGGATCAATCGGAAGTGAGGACAATACTTTTGTCGCTGCTTCAAAATTTCCCTTAAGCAAAGATTCGTATGAATCGCGGTCTGCCGGCTTGAGCCTTCCTTCTGTTATTGCCTGATCGAGCGCAAACTTAACTCTTTCATCTTTCAGACTGTTTACTTCAGTTTCAAGCGCAGTCTTTTCAGTTTTCAAAGATGAATACTTCTCTGATATGGATGTTGTCAAAGATTCATCTGATTCATGCTTGCTCAAGTCAATTGCAAAAGCAAGGGCAAGGCGTGTCAAAAATTCGTTAAGCATTGATTTGTTATTTTGATTTTGAAAAAAATATTTTTTGGATGAGGCAGTAAAATCTTTTGTTATGTCGCTCACAAATCTTTCAGAGACAGGCGCATATACAGAGTGTCCCTTTGCCATAGAAAATTTTTGCCCTTCGAATTCAAGCGGCTTTTGTCCGGAAACGCGCGGAAGGTTTGTTGCTCCAAGTGCCAGCTGGTAATCGTTATCGATTCCCATAACTCGTCCAAACTCACAGGAGACATATTGATATTTTTTCTCCCGTACTGCCTTGACAAAATTTTCATCGATATAATCGAAAGAATTAAATAGCATGCTTGTATCGAACGCTGACCTTGCTACCCATCCTTCGGACGGCGCTCCTGAAAACCACGGGTGACCGATCCAGAGCGGAGCTTTATGAACGCCCGGATCATAGCAATCCGAAATTGATTTCACATATTCGGCTTTGATTTCAAATGTTGTCCACTCACAACGTTCCCAGTCCCAGGTGGGAAAATGACCGGCTGTAAAGACATGATAATATTTTTCCGGATCAGCTTGCAGCATAAATTGTCTTTGAAATAATTTAGTGACAACAAAATAAACTCACTGCACTAATATTAAAAGTTGGTATACTCTAATATCTCTATTTAGATGTATCGTCTGATTTAAATAATTTTGAAAAATTTATTTTTGCTCAAGCAAAAAACCTTGTAAGAAAAATGGAATTAAACCTCAAAGAAGTTCTTGACGATCTGATCGCATTTGTAGTGTCACTTCCGGACTATACAGGCATTGCAAGAAATGTAAAAGAATACGAAGGCGAATATGATGATGATGACTGGACAGAGAAGCATCCGAGCTGTCTGGTTGAAATTACAGGATCATCTCCGGCTGTCAATGACGCAAGCGGTGATGCGGCAACAAGGAAAATTGAATTTCTAATGCTTGTCGGCAATAGATTAAACGCGCAGAAGCATCCGCTCGAGCTTGTGTCTGAAATAGCCGAAGCTGTCGAACAGCAGGAGTTTACATACAGCGGAATTACGTATCTATGCAATCTTGTAAGCATGAATTTCTTTGCCCGGAATAAATCAGTTAAGATTTATGCGCTGAAATTTGTAATGATGACTTAAAAATACTGTCGCTACGTAGTTGCCAACACCATGCGAAATTGATTCAGAAATGCACTATTTAAGGAAAATTTTCACAAAAACGTGTTTGAAAAAGGGTGAAAAAATTCAGAAACGTCAAAAACAGGTCGTAAACAAACGATATTTCCGAAATGGGTAGTTGACAAACGGTTGACAATGGTTGACAAACGGTTGACAAGAATTTTCTCCCATACCGTTTTTGAAAAGTCAAGACAAATATTTTTGAAAAAATATTGTGATTATAGCTCACAAATGCAGTTTGAAGTTTTCTTCAGTGGTTTTGACATGGAAACTAAAAAAAAAAGTTTTGAACTATTCTTTAATTACAGAAAAAAAATACATCTTTTTGGAAACTCACTATACAAAAAGTTGCCAAACGGTTGCGAAACGGTTGCCAAGCGGTTGCCAAAACAGCCTTTTTGGTTGCCAAAGTTGCCAAAGTCTCAAGTGGTATAGTGAGTCGCCTAAGCTTGAGATCGCCTCTTACAACGCATCTATGGCGAAATTGACTTTTGAGAAATTTGATGCGAAAGGTTCCAAAATATGTGAATTTTAACACAATGCATTTAAAATGATGAAAAACGATAAATATTCGAGGTTTTTTGCAAGGTCTCAAATAACGCTGATTTTAGCCATTTGAAGAAAACTTCAATAACAAAAAAACATGAAAAAAATGAGTTTATTCAAAAATGCATGGCAGTTTGCAGTTAAGGAACTCCGGACAAAAATAAATCAGGTTAAACAATTCACATCATCCGGTATCGCCGCGCATGATCCCAACTACATGTATGATATCTACACGCGGGATTTCTCCGGAGCAAAAGCAAAAAATATTCTGCAGTACATAGACTTCGCAAGAAGAGGCGTGCCCTTTTATTTTTACAAATACTTCGATACTATTTCTAAAAGAGATACAAGAATAAGAACGATGCTTCGTCGGCTGAAGATCGCAATCTTAACAGAGCAGTTTAGAGTGAGAGGGGACTGGGAAGAAGGAGTTAAGTTTGTAGATGAACTTATCAAGCATCTGGGACCAAAGCTTTATAAGTTTTTTGCAGCATCGAGCGAGGCAAATACAAAAGGCATCAAACGCTTTGAAATAAATTATGAAGCGAAGAGCAATTGGTGGATGCCGGAAGAGATACGTCCGATTCCGAATTCAATTTATTTGTATGATGAGAAGTCGCGGGAGTATCATTTCCTCGACGTTAATAAAATCGACCAGACAAATCTTATCTCAACACTATCAGCATTCCCGGATAAAATTGACCTAAGCAAGCTTCCAAAAGTTGAAATAGATCCTCTGAAAATCCTTGACGTTATTGCGATCGATGCAGACGAAGAAAATGCGTTCATGAACGGAATAACAATCGCGCTGATCTTTGCCTACTACTGCAAGAGCTACAATGTAAAGGACATGAACATATTTCTCGAGCGCTATGCAACGCCAACGATGAAGATGAAATATGATTCTTATAATGAAAAGAGCCGCGACGAAATGGTGAAAGCATCAAACGACATGAAAGCGCATGGAACGATTATCTATCCCGACGGCAACGAAGTTGATCTTCTTAACGACACACAGAAAGGGCAGGCTGGTAACTTATACATCACGTCAATAAATTACTGGAATTCTGAAATTACAATCTTGTGTGTAGGTGAGGAAGAGACGACACAGATGGGCAACAAGGGTTCGCTTGCAGCTCTCCAGGTAAAACAAAAAATTTCTGAGCTGATTATTGAAATGAATCTCCGCACATGCGCCGATGCTTTCAATGATCTTATAAGGAGACTCGTTGATATTAACTTTCCTAACCCTCCTGAATATCCAGTCTTCGAATATATTGAGATCGCGTCCTTAGACGAGAAGAAAATGCAGTCGGAAATAAATAAGAATTTATATTCGATCGGATACAGACCTACCAAGGAAGAGCTTGAGGAGGAGTTTGATGTTCAGCTTGAAGAAGTGAAAGAGCCGGAAGAAGAGAAGCCGGAAGAAAAAACTGAAGACGAGGAATTTGAAAATGATTTTATAAAAATGTTATTTGAGCAAGCCGAGCAGGAGGCGGCGAAGTAATGGCTTATATAGATCGTGAATATATTCTGTCATTTATAACCGAAGGGGACCTGGACACGCTTACAGCTGGAGATGATGCTGAAGCTAATCTGACGAACGCAATTGAAAGAGCCGATGATTTAATAAATTCATATCTGTCAAATCAAATGACAGTTCCTTTAACTGAAGCTCCTGTAATGATTAAAGGAATATCGGTCGATCTGACAATTTATTATCTGCATTCAAAGACGCAATCAAATAATCTTCCTGAACAGGTAGTAAGGAAGTATGAAGATGCAATATTACTTTTGAAAGATTTGTCGGCAGGCAAAGCAAAATTAAATTTTACTTCAGATGAGCCTGAACAGTCAGCAATAATAAAAACAAGCGGAGATGAACCGGTCATGAGCCGCGATATGTTTTGAAATATGGAATTTGAAATAACTACAGATATTGCATTAATCCACCGCACAGGTGACTACATCTTTGACGGAGTCATTTATGCCTTCGATAAAGGACGCCGAAAGAACTCTGCTCCACTGAAGTTCGACGCATCTCTGATGTTCAATAGAAAATATACCGGCGCAGAAAAAACAATGCTCCAAAACTTCCAAGCCGAATGTTTTACTGTTGCCGGTATATTAAACTTTCGCATGCAGGAGAAATTAAAAAAACTTGCCCAAACAATTCTCGAAGGAAAAACAGGAGAACAAGTGTCACGGGATGAGGACAAAGTCGATCCACAACAATTATTTGTTTCACGCGCTAAAGAATTGCTCACTCAATATCAGTACACAGGCATCGTTCCTCCCGACGGACACCTCAAAACAAACTTTAGAACAGCTGTTACTTCAGCGTACCACGGCTCGCTCTGGAAGAAGCTGGACTCCGCCGGCATATATAGCGCGATTCAATACAAGACCAGAAAGGATTCCAAAGTTAGAGATTCGCACAAGACACTTGATGACAAGATCTTCTACAAAGACGATCCAATCTGGGAGAAAATATTTCCTCCAAATGGGTGGAATTGCCGATGCTATACCACTCCACTTACTATTGACGAGCTGATAGGTAAAGAAGTAGAGCCGCCAGTAAGAGATTCCGAACAGGAAAAGAAAATCATTTCTGATGCAAGAATCTCGAAAGAGTTTGGAAGAAATTCCGGTATGACAAATTCAATCTATAATAAATGGCTCGACAGCGAAATGGAAGCAATCAGTTTTGCATCCGTATTTATGAAAGCTTTTGAATTTGACAGGTCGGTTACCAAGCTTTTAGAGAAGGAAGACCTGAATAAAATACTTGACGAGACTGCATCCGATTACCGGTATATCGAGCCAACTCAGAAAAACTGGGATAAAGATTTTCCTGAGAATAAAGTTACAACGGGGTTAAATGAGAAAATCGCCGAGTTTAAAAATGATTTAAAGATAGAAGGGGAACAGGGTACATTCACCGCGTTTGAGAAATTGTTAAAGCTTGGGGGAAAAGACGGGCGGCATGAATTAATGGGCTTAATAAAGCCGACTCTTCAGTATCCAACAATCATTATAAAAAATGACAGGGGAGCAATAATATTCATCAAAAGTTTTAAGCAAGAGAATAACAGAATTGATTATGCAGCGATTACTTACGATAAAGGCGATTTAGTAATGGTCTCAAGTTACAGAAGGCACATAGAGGATATTCTAAGAGAGATCAAGAAGGGGGAGGTGTTATACTTTTTAGCTGTCGCCTCGAAATACTCCGACAAGTTTTCGAGGAACACCTCCCACCCCGTGTCGGCGTTTGATGAACTCTCTGCAAAAATAAATAAGCCTCCTGCAAAATTCAATGAAGTTTGGGCAGAAAGAATAAGCAAGGATGGAATATATACAAGCACGTATAGATACCTCTCATATACTCCGGACGGTGTTGAGATTATTACAATAAATGCAGAAGAATCGAATGAAACATTTATTGATTGGACTGATATTGATAAAGCAAGAAAAGGAATGTTAATCAACTTAAACAATAATTAGTAATGACAAAACAAAGCAATGAGATTGTCGCAACATGTCTCAAAGATATTATTGAAGAAAACACAGAAGACTTAAGCGACAAAGATTATATCGACGTCTTAGAAATGTTGATTGAAGAAATTAAAGTTATGCTTGATGCAATTAGGCACGTGTCATGAGTGTACAGCAGATCGAAAAATTTCTTACCGGCTTTGCAAAAGAGATTATATCAAACTCAAAAGTCAGATCTGCGCTCGAGACTGAAGCAGTAAAATCAGTAATGCGGAATTTTGAAACCGGAGGGCGACCTGATAAATGGAAGCAGTCGAAAAAGTCAAAGAAGAATGCAGGCACTAAAACGCTCGTGATTTCAGGCTCAATGTCTCAAATCCAAAGTCAAACCGAAATCACATCCAACGGCTTAAGAGTTACTTTGATGCCGGGACCAAACGCAAAGGCATACGCGAGAATTCAGCATGAGGGCGGAACTATTAATATGCCGGCACGAACGCTCCGGTTCAAGAAAAGCAAGAAGACCGGTCGTGACGTATTTGCAAGCAGACTTCATAAAAGAATTTCGAAAGAGACAGTCACAAAGCCATATAAAATTATAATAACGGCACGTCCTTACCTGGTGATTCCAGATGAGGATTTTCCACGAATCATAAACGCAGTTACGGCTGCAATAAACCTAAAATGAACTATGAAAACAATATTGATTTGTTTTTTGCTATTTGCAGCAACAACATACGCTCAAAACTTTTCGCTGCCGACCGAAATCGGGCAGGGATTTAAATTTAAAGATTATTCGCATCCGCAGTTTTACATGGTTAAAACTTCGGTAAGTCCGACAATGGAATTCGGCATAATAAGAACTTCCGCAATAGTTATGACGGCGTTCAGCGACGGATACACTTACCTCTTTGCAGGAGCGGGAGTGAGCGGTGAAGTATTCCGGAGTAAGTCGCTTGGAGTGAACGCAGGGCTAACAGCTCTTCCGGGGTCAGAGGGGAGAGCTCTTTACGGAGTAGTTGTAAAACTTGAACACAGCTCAAATCTGTTTATCTCACTAAACGCGAGAAGGGAAGTCAAGTATAACGAGCTTTGGTTCGACGGCAGTGTCGGAATAAATCTCTTTAAATAATTTTTTTATGAAGTACAATTATCGCTACGAGCAGGATTGCAGCAAGATCAAAAAAATTCTTGACCTAAAGAAAAAGAAAGAAGCAATCAAGCAGCTCGCAAAAGATTATAAAGTTTCACAAGCGACGATTTACCGGCACCTTAAACAGCCGGTACCGTCTCTGCGCAAAATCCGGTCTGATGCAGGTATTGAAAAAAAACCTGTAACCAAAAACGAGATTGGCGTAACGTCAGAAATTATCAAAGCAGGAAAGACAAGGAAAGCGGCAAAGAAGATGCTGAAAATCTCACAACACAAGATGACAAAAATAAGCAAGAAGATTAAGACAGCAGAAGTGAACATGGTGCCGCTTTCCATTTCTAAAGACATCAGAGCATTTCTGCAGGAACACTTCAAGCTTGAATATATATCTGACGTCTCTGTCATCCCGTTAAAAATAGGCGGAAGAGTAATTGAGCTGACTAAGAGCGACATCAATGATATAGTCATGATACTCTGCAACGCAGGTAATCGAACTGGCCATAAACTAAGCTTTGACAGAATGGAATATATGCGAAGTATGCTGATTCAAAAAATTGAAGAGAAAATACGACTTGCAAAAGAACAGAGCAATACAGACGAGGTTAAGAAATTATTGCAAATGCATCAGACCCTTGAGAAAAGACGATTAAATAGTATGACTCCTAATTTTAAAGTAGTTGAAAAGGTTTGCAGAGAGCTCAAGCCGGAAATCTCTTTTGATGAACTGTATGCACTTGTGGAGAAGCATAGCCAATGAAAGAAAGCACTCTCTTACAGCAAGCCCGCATTGAGCGGAAAAGACGCGATTCTGAAAAATGGAAACCTGATATTTCAAAACTATCCAGGTCAGAAATGATTCAGAAGCTTCATCCTAATTATGTAATACAAGATAAGCCGAGACTTTTTCATGACTCAACAAAGCCTGATAAATATGTCATCGGGGCTTACGGGTCCGGAAAGACAACAACCTTCTGCGCGGAGGGATCGTTCCTCGGGTGGATAAACCGGCCTTTGAATGTGCTTCTGATAATTCAGACACAATCAAATTCAAATCTTACTACGACTGATTCATTGATAAAGCTTTACAAAGACAATGCGATAGAATATGAATATCGTGATATTAAGGGAATAATTTATTTTGATGTTGCATGGGGAAGTAAAGAAGAAGATATAGCACACTTCTTAATCGCTTCAGGCTATAATCCTGATTCTATTGCAGGTCCTACAGTATCAGCAGTTGGAATCGATGAATGTTTTTTGATAAAGCAAAAAACTCGTGATGTGGCAGTTGCACGTGCAAGAGACCCCAGGGCAAAAATAAATGAAGTATTTTTTGCATCTACAATAAATCCCTACGATCAGGACTGGGGACACGAGATTTGCGAAAATGACTATAAAGGTGACGACAATACATTCAAGATAACAATGACTGCCTATGATAATAAGTTTGCTCCTAAAGAATTTTTGGACAGGATGGAGAGGACTTATCCTGACGACATGAAGCGTGTTTTTATTTACGGAGAAAATGTATCATTAAAAGGTAAAGCGGTTTACCGATACAAAGATCAAACAAAGAAGTTACATGAGGACCTTGTAATACCGAAAAATCAAATTATACAATTACTCTTTGGTTTCGACTTCAACGTTGGAATGATGTGTGCAGGCGAGATATGGCTCGACGGCAGGATCAGACGTCAGATAGATGAATATAAGATTGAGGACTCCAATACAGAGGAACTGTGCGATCTGATGATTAACCGGCTCTTGGAAAAGTATCCGGGTATCAATGGAGTTAATTCTCACATGTTCTCTCTGAATGTCTTCATGGATGCAGCTGCTAAACAGCGCAAGAGCTCTGCCAAGCTTGGAGTGACAGACGGCTACATCGTACGTGATGCTTTCCGGAATAATAATTTCAATGCTCACATTCATATCCCGAATGAGAATCCGCCTGTAAGAGACAGAGTGCAGTTCTCCAACAATCTTCTCGACAAAGAAGAGTTCGTAATTTACGATAACTGCAAGCACTCGATCATGTGCAGAAAGTTTACGAAGTGGAAAGAAGGAGCGGACGGATTCAGCATAGTAACATCCGGCAAATGGTCACACATGTCAGCCGCTAATGACTATGCACTGTGGTGGAGCCAAAGAATGATTCCTTCCGAGCATGAACAGGATGAAAACGAGAATAAAAAATCAAGGATCATAATGCTCGATGAAAGGGAGTTTAAATGATGAGTCAGGCACAAGCGATTCACAAAGTCAATTCAATAAGGAGGCAAATCCTAAAAGCAATCAAGGACTATGATTCACCTAAATTATTACTACTCATTGATATTCTTGATTATGAATGCGAACAACTTATTGGAGACTTACCGACATGGACTTCACCAAAAGGAGGGACTTGGAGGGAACGGCTAAAGGAATGGAGAGATGAAGCAAGAGATGCGTATGAATGCTTTTGAGCACCTGTTGTTCACTACGGTTTAAATATTGTTTTATGATGCCCTTTTTTGATTGTGAGGTGTTTTCTTCAAGAGCATTTCGCCTTCACCTGTTAATAACCAATCAATGCTAACATTTTTTTTCTCAATTAATGATAGCATAAAATCACCTCCGGGCATAATTTTACCATTCTCATATTTAGAGATTGTTTGTTTGATTGTATTAAGGTCATTCGCAAAATCTTCCTGAGAATTTCCTGATCTGATTTCGTTAATCCGTTTACCAATAGCTAATAGTATTTGTTTGCGGGTGAGGGTTTTCATTTAGTAGCTTTAAAGAGATAAATAAATGCACTGAATTAGTAGCTTTAAAGCTACTAATTTTGTAAAAAAGAATTTACTTTTTTAAACTATGAATCTGATTGGATTAAATCAACTAATAAAACGGAGTGGATTTCAAAAAAAATATGTCGCAAGGAAATCCGGCATCACTCAAGTTGAGTTATCTCACATTATAAAAGGTAGGCGTAAACCCAAACCCGAGACACTTGAGAAAATCCTTAAAACCATAACTCAAAACGAACCAAAAGAAGGAAACAAGCAATGAGAAAAAAACTAACATGGAAAAATTAATAAACGATTTAATCGAGGAATTGGATACGCAGATATCCGAGAATTTCAAGGTCATGGACTTGCATTCCAGGAATGGCAGGTCAGAGCAGTATCTCAAGCACTTAACAATATCATCTATACTCAACGACATGATGGACTTGGCGGTTGAAATAAAACATAAAGCAGAGGAGATAGAATTATGCTGAACAATTATGAAACGCCCTCTGCGCAGATAGTTCGCTCAAGGTCATTTTCAAATAAGGGCTATATTTATACTGAATACATCTTCGATAACGGAAGTAAGGTGCATACATATCATCCGGAGCATGGGATAACAATTCCAAAACTTGTATATGAAGAGATATTCAAAGCCGCGGCAAGAGAAGGTACATTAATATCCGAAACCGGAGGGAAAAATGGTTAAGAAGCAAATCATATTTGGCAAACCAGTATATGACGTTCGCGGATCACATGTAAGGTTTGATGATATTCCATTCGTGTTAGGGGATATAGTCATTTTCGGTAATTTCGAAACTTACAAGGTCATTCAAGCATCCGAGAAGACTCTGATGTCGCGTATGACTCCGGTTGAATCGGAAGAGTTGAAAGCAGAATACGACTTGCATATCTTACTTGCTTCAAACAGGATAATTACCGAAGGCGTCAAGGAGGAATTGAAGTGAGAATACCGCAATCAAAATCTACACTAACTTTATCTCAAAAATTAAACCGCGCAATAAAATGAAGCATACAATTGAAGAGTACCTCAATGCCAGCTGCGGGATTGGGAAGTATTACCGATCTGAAACGAGATTGCTGAAACAACTTAAGAAGACAAAAACGAATGTATGGGCAGGGTTTGACGTGCGTGATCTAATTATTAAGATTGAAGATCGCCTTTCAAAACTCGGGATTCATACGGAGGAAGCTGCATGAAAAAACGATTAGAACTTTATAACCATCTCGCAGGGAAAGATAATGTTGAGAAGCTCGAAGTATGGGTTCTCTTCGCGGGCTTTCTTGGCTTTGGAGCAGGACTACTAACCGCATTAATATTTTTGGCATGATCGAATTTCATAATTATCTGAAGCTGAAGGGAATAGGACGGAGAGCCTTTTACTACCAGCTCGAGCAAGGAAAGATTTTCAAGAAGGAAGTGGGTAGGCGCATATTTGTAATAGATCCCCAACTTTCGATCTCTGATGAGGCAAAATTGACACTTAAGCAGGAAGCGCTAAAAGAACTTGAGATGCTTACGCTTCGGGCAAATGCGCATCGTCCGAAAGATCTCGAAGCAGGAAAGAAGTATCACTCAAAAGAGATTAATGCGATTATTACACAGATGCTTGAGACCGTGAGCATTTGGCAGAAGCGGGGAGTAGATCTCCGCGGTTGGTCAAGGGCAGCTTGCTACCGCAAAATTGAAAATCCGGAAGCCCTCAAGCGAAAAACGCGCAGTGACATCTTCGGCAATAAGAATGAACAACTGGCTAATCCGGTTGTGTATGAGAAGCTCAAGGCTCTATATTTCAAGAGGTTTTTTGAAAGCAAGGAAAAATTTCCTTCAAAGCGTCGCATCTGCAAGCAAATAAGTATGTTCTGCAGGAAGAACGAAGAATTTTATGAAATCGCCGCAATTCCTTTCAGTACATTATACGACAACATAAAAAAAATGCATGAGCGCTACGCTCATGAGATTATCCACTTGTACAAAAACAATTACAGCGACCTTTCGAAGCACCGAGTTTACAACGAAGGTGCTTTTACAGCTGACATGGAATTTATGGAATGGTATGCAATCGACGACCACGTCCATGAAATCGAGGGTGCATGGATATTTAATACCGTCAAAGGCGAGTGGGAAAAGAAGAAAGTTTATTCATGGGTGTGTATCGAATGTAAGACAATGTTTCCAATCGTCTACCACACACAAGCTGATAACTTTAATGGCGACGATATAAAGCTTCTGCTTCTGAAAGCTTTGATGAATGCCGGCAGACCTGTTAAAGGAATACTTATGGACAATGGGCTTGCGAGCACTAAGAGATGCCGTGAGCTGCTTGACCGGCTTGGAGTAAAACATGATTCCGGAAAGGCTTATGATTGGATGCATAAAGCAATCCAGGAGAGGATTTTCGGATTTGTGAAAACAGAATTTGCTTCGGAGTGGAATAACTACATAGGCGGTGGAAGAAGTGAAGTTCGTCACACATCAAACAAGATGTCACCGGAGCAATGCGACTTTACGGCGAAGCAGTACATAGACAGATTCGACAATTACATGGAAGGATTCTACCAGACTGTTGAACGTGATCGTACTGACAATTATAAAAAAGTCACAATTTCTGTCAGAGAAGATTTCGAAAATCGCTGGCTGAAGTTCACACCTGAATATATCGATGCCGTCAAATTAAGATTCTCGTACATGCTTAACAAAGTTGCAAAGATGAGCTTGCAGCATCTATCGCTCGGCAACGAGGGAGTTTACACGGCAGGATATGATAACATGCTCGATCCCGTACTACAGATGCGAGATTATATGTGTTACTATAATCCGCTTGATCTATCAGAGTGTGATATATATGCACTCGAGAATATCCTCATCCAAAAGACCGGTGAGATGATCGAAAAAGGACAATATGTTGCGACTCTTTCGAGGATGAGGGATAAAGTACCGGAGACCAAGCGTAGGGAAAATGCAATACTCAACAAAAAGAATTTCAAGATGCTTAAGGCGTACGCGGAAAATACTGTCGACATAACGCTCGCGGAAAACTTTGATGCGTTCGGTCCGGAGCTGAATGAAAAAGGTCAGATATTAGATACACGCAAAGGACTGCATCAGAAGGCTCTTATGATAATGCAGGACGCGGAAAACAAGGTTAAGGAAGTAGTTATTCCCGACACAAAAAAACGCGGAAGGAAACCTGCAGAGGAAGCAGAGCTAACGCCTGAAGAATTACAATCACTGAAGGATATAACCGAAAGCGGGGAATATGATGACTGAACAAATTAAAATAAAACACCGGACTTCGGAGTGGAATTCATTAAAAGTGTTCGCCACAATTCAGGAATTAAGTTCATGCTACTTCGCGAGGATATACAGCTCCGGAGATTTTACAAAAGTTACATTTTACAGCAGACCAAATATCGAATATGTCTGCTCATGGAAATTTGATAATTATTTTTTTAACACTGAACTAAAAGGTTTATTCACAAAACATAATTCCGTCACAATAGGCGGAGAAAGGAGCAAGACAAAATGAGCAAGGAAGTATTGGAAATCGCAACAAACGGTAAACTTATTCATCACGGCATTCATGAGAACGGGCTTGAAAAGCTGGGGAAAAGAACGCAGAAGAATATTCTCGTGCAAAGATTCCTCACACTGCAGACTGACATGCTCGACTCTTATGAAGCGGTCAAGAAGTGTAAGAATAAGGCAAAGTCGCTTCGCAGGGCAATTAAGCTTTCCGAACCGGGTAAAAAGCTCTCGGACATCAACAGGGAGGGGGTAGAGGCTTTCAGAAACATTGCTACCTGCGAGACAAGAATGCGTCAGCTCATTGAAGACGCGGAGTATCTTGGAATCGACATCAAATCAGATCTGAAAAAAATCAAAGCAATTGAAATAGGAGATTGAAATATGAAAGACGAGATCAATGCTTTTAAGTTTGCTTTAAATGATTACCGAAGGAGACGACGGCTTTACAGGAGCAGGAAGACTGCAAGGAAGGTATTACGGATCATTGGACTTGTATTATTTTTGCTTTTAATTCTCTGGTTAATTCACGATACAATTAAATTTATCATGGAATATGTATAAAGATTATCAAAGTGAGCGGGCATTTTATAATGCAAAGATACACGGACTCGCTCATCTGCTGTATGGAGAGGATGCCGGAAGCTGTCTTAAGTCAGCAGTAAGACAGATAATAGAAACAGACGGCGGTGATGTGATGTCTGGTGTTGATCCTGTGAGCAGTGTCACAGCACTAACAGATACGCAAGCAAAAGAACTCTATTACTATTTCCTGAACTCTTATAAGAAGTTGAAAGCTTCACAGCCGAAAGGGATAGAAATGATGACTGACGACCAGAGAAGGAAGATCATCAAGATTACGAAGTATAAATTTCGCTGGCCCTTGGAAGTAACATTTTCAAAAATCCTTGAATTCGTTCCGGAGCTTTCGAAGCGTCTAACACCCTGGCAGATCAAGCAGACAAAGATACTTCCGCTCTTTAACCAAATTAAGCGCCTTCAGGCGGATCAAATAATTAAACGTCTCGAGAAGATCGAGAAAAAAAGTAAGGAGCAAATCGAAAAATGACGACAAATAATATCTCAATCAAAAAAAATAAGCAGGAAAACTTTATGCAGAAAGTAAATAAACATTCAGGTGTTCAGGTCAATTCCTGGAACGATGTTAATTATCAGATCGCAGAATTGCGTGAGAAGGAAGTACAGATACTTGCAATGCAGCGCGCCTATGATGATGAAGTATTAGCACTTCAAAAAAAATACATGGATCCGAAGCAGCAGTTTAAAGATGAGGCAGAATTCATCAAAGGCAGGATTAAGGACTTTTGTGATGCACACCGTGAAGAAATGGAGGACTCCAAGAAGAAAGAGCTTGCTAACGGTGAGGTCTCTTACCGCAAATTGCCTCCGAAGCTTAAGTGTCTTGAGAACCACTCTGAAGATTCAGTAATCAAAAAAATTATTAAGCTCGGCAAATCTTACATTCAGAAGTTCATCCGCACAAAAACTGAGCTTGATATAAATAGTCTTAAGAAAGAATTCACTGAAAGGCGCATTGATGAGAAGTTCCTGAAGAAGCTCGGCCTTGAGCCGGTCATCGGCGAAGGTTTCAATATAAAGCCCAATCCTTGAAAATATGAAAAAGATTCTGCTCAAAGCTAATATACTCGAGCGTGTCAAGCTGCACCGGCAGGATAGTCCTGTTTACTCTGCTGAACTGGAAAGATTATTTGATATTACCGGTGCAGAAGTAAGAGATAGTGTAAGAGAATTGAGGCGTGAAGGTTATCCGATAGCAAATTCCTCAAACGGATATTACTATGCCGACAGCTTTGAGCAGATCAGAAACACAGTAGAAGATTTAGAAGGCAGAGCATCGAGCATGCTCAAAACAGCATCAGCATTAAGAAAAACATTCAATCGAAACATACAAATTCCCCTATTTAAATAGATGACCCGTAAACAGGTGTGTGAATTGCTCGGGATTCATAAAGGAACCCTATCAAAAATTCTATCCGGCAAATATAACTCATCTCTCGCACCCAAAATAAAATATTTATTAAACTTCGAGGACAATTTGGAATCAGTTGTTCGCCGTCCTGAATTCGGTGAGCTTTGTGAATTTGTAATTAAGCGAGCTGTCGTAAGGAAGGAAAGTAAAGAGGTAGAGCTGGCTATAAAAGGCAAGAGCATCCGTGGTTTTGTAATTAACAATTATGATCCGAATGAACTGGATTACAGTGTAGTGATAGTGTTTGACCGAGTTACATTTCTTGATCGTAAAATGGCAGAATTTATTCAGTCGGAATATTTAGAGTCGATGTGTGATATCGCGATGCGCAGCACAAAAAAACTTGCAGTCCGAAAAATGGCAAATACGCTCAAGCTGATACACCAGGAATTTTGGAAACTAAAAACTATGAATAATGCAGTGTCCAAGATGTAAATCATACGATAATACTGCGATTGACACAAGAAAGTATACCACAATCATAAGTCGCGTCAGGATATGTGAAGATTGTGAATATATCTGGTCGACAAAAGAGACTGCAGACGAGAAATTTAACCACAAAGGATTTCAAAAACGCGCACAAGAACAGGAAGAAAGTATTCAACAAGGTCTTTTTCCGCAAAGCAAGCAGAAAGGAAAATAGCAGATGCCAACTGAAATAAAAAAACAGGACTGGTCAGATATAGATAAGCTCATGGAATCGTTCGGTGAAATACTTCTCAAGAAGCCGGAGGAAAACAAGAACTTAAAGCAACAGTTGCGCGGCATTGATTCGATGACCGATAAACAGCATTGTATGATAATAGCTTTATTCACCAACGAGCTTAACTGGAGTGCTTATTCGGCTTTTAAATTCATAGTTAGATTGTGTCCTCAGGTAAAGCAGCGATTACAGTCAAAATCACTGTTGGAAACGGATATAAGAGAACTATATAAGGTCATAACAAAATCAGACGCAATTAAGATAATAAATGTGCTGAAGTCAATAGCGAGGAGGGGAAGGAAATGAATAGAAAAACAATAGAGATCATGCTTTCTTCTGATGGTCTTTATAAAATTGCACTTTTGCACAAAACCAGCAAAAGTGATTGCACTGCTACATAGTAGGCTTTAATAATGAGCAGAAATTAAAGGAACGAAAATGTATAATTGCACAATTCAGGGATATTCTCAAATAGCTTCGTTACAGCACTTGAAAAATAAATTAAAAATGCAGTTTGGCACCAAATATATTCTTAAATAGCGTTATCCGATAATATTTTAAACAAAGGTTGAAAAAATAAGATGAGTATATTCTTCAAAGCACGCAGCGGCAGGTTTTCCGCTTCCGTTGGAATTCTGCTGATCAGAATAGTAGTGGGATCTATGTTTCTTTTTGCAGGAGCGACGAAAGTTATTCACCTTCAGAATTTCATAAAGTCAGTTCAGGAAACAGGGCTCATGCACGACTCACTCGCATTCATATTGGCATTCATTCTCCCGTTTCTTGAATTGATTTTCGGAGCGCTGTTTATAATTGGTTTGTTTACTCCCCTTGCAAGTTTTGTGTTGTCATGCCTTACCGTCAGCTTTCTCTTCGTTCTGGGTGTCAGGCATGAAGAATTGCCGTTCAGCTATAACTTTGTTATTCTTGCATGCACGATTGCAACTATGTTTACAGGTTCAGGATTAATTTCATTTGATGCAATTGCAGACAGGCAGAAAAAGACTGTAACCGGGCCGCCTGTTGTTCCTACTGCACCTCCGCCTCACATAACAGATGAAGTCAAGTCTGTGTCAGATGAAAAAGTTGAAGTGATTCATGTTGACGAAAAAGATGTGAAATAGAAATTTGGAAGTTAATTATTTTAGGATTAGTTTTTCGCGTTCGGGTCCAACGGAGACATATTTAATTTTGAATTTAACAAGTTCTTCAATTTTACTCACATAGTTTCTTGCTGCCTCAGGGAGTTCCTCAAATTTTTTGCAGCCTGAAACGTCTTCATCGAATCCATCCATTTCAATATAAACTGGCTTCGCGATTTCGAGCGCAGGTGTTAACGGAAATTCTTCATGCACTTTGCCATTGATTTCATATCCGGTGCAAAGTTTAAGTTTTTTTCTTCCCGAAAGACTGTCAAGTTTCGTCAAAGCAATTTCATCAACACCCTGAATTCTTGCACCATACTTAGCCGCAACTGCATCAAAATGTCCGATGCGTCGGGGACGACCTGTAGCAGCACCATATTCATAAGCAATTTCTCTTAACTCTTCAGCTTCTTTGCCTGTCATCTCTGTTACGAACGGTCCGCTTCCGACACATGTTGAAAATGCTTTCATTACCCCAATGACTTTGTCAATATTCTTATTAAATAGACCGCCTCCAACAGGAGCATAAGAAGCAAGCGTGCATGATGAAGTTGTAAACGGATAAATTCCGAAATAAATATCTCTCAATGATCCAAGCTGTGCTTCAAACAAAATTATCTTTCCTTTGTCAGCCGAGCTTTCGAGCAGATCCGTCGTGTTGCAAATATACTTCTTGAGCTTCCCGCCATGAATATTTAACCATTCAAGAATTTCATTTTCATTCAAAGTTTCATTGCTGCCATAAACATTCTTTATAATTTTATTTTTCCACTCAACCAACATAGAGATTCGCTTTTTCAGTTCATCCGGATAAAACAGCTCGCCGAGTTGAATGCTTTTCTTCATGTATCTCTCGCCATAGGCAAATGCTATTCCTCTCCTGGTTGATCCATAAGCTGCGCCTCCGAGTCTTTCTTCTTCGAGATTATCCTCCAGCCTGTGGAATGGGAAAGTAATTGTGGCGCGATCGGATATTCTTATGTTGTCAGTGTTGATTCCCGAAGCATTCAGTTCGTCTATCTCCTGGCACAGCGCTTCGATGTCAATTACCATTCCCGGACCTAGAACATTGATTACATTCGGATTAAATATTCCGGAAGGTATGAGATGAAGCTTAAAGGTTCCGAATTCATTTACAACTGTATGTCCTGCATTGTTGCCGCCCTGATATCGCACAACTATGTCAACATCTTTGGCAAGATAGTCAACCATTCTCCCTTTACCTTCATCACCCCATTGAAGTCCTACGAGCGCAGATATTTTATCTTTCATTTGAGCATAAAAAAATCTTCTGCTGACTATGAGTCAAATAGAAGATTTGTATTTGTTAAATTCTTTTGTGTTCAGTTTGAAGCTTCAAACTCAAATACATTATTCAGCTTTGTGAGTTTGAGAATATTTATAACTTTGTCGTTAACATTTGAAAGTTTCAACGAGCATCCTGAATCTTTTATTTTCTTATGGCATGCAATCAGAATTCCGAGTCCTGAACTGTTTATAGATTCGAGTTTCTTAAGATCAAAGCTGAAATTTTTAATTCCCTTTTTTATTTCTTCTGCGACGAGGCTGTTCAGTTCACCGTGTTTGTTAAGAGAAATATAATCATTCTCGACTTCCACGATAAAAGTCTTGTTACTATCATCGGAATATTTACCAATAACTTCAGGCATTTGCTTTTTTAAATTTCGGAGCAGCAATTTTTGTTCTTTTGATGTCGGAATTTCCACGCATTGACTTCAATGACTTCAATTTCCAGTCAACAACAAGAGCGCTTGCAATAAATACGGAAGAATACGTTCCCGTTATGATTCCAACGCCAAATGTAAATGCAAAGCTCCTGTTCACTTCACCTCCGAAAATAAATAGAACCAAAACCGTAATGAATACCGTACCGCTTGTGATTATAGTTCTGCTTAAAGTTGCATTAATACTATGGTTCATTACATCGAGAATGTTTTCATTCTTATGCAGTTTTATATTCTCCCTGATTCTGTCGAAAACGATAACAGTATCATTTGAAGAAAAACCTACAAGCGTAAGGAATGCAGCGAGCATTGACTGATTAAATTCGAGACGGAGACTGGGAATTGCAGCATCGGCAATCGCAATCACCGCAATTGTTATAAGCACGTCATGAAACAAAGCTATAACAGCACTGACAGCAAACACAAACTGGAATCTGAAAGCAAGATAAATTAAGATTGCGATCAGCGAGAACAAGACTGCGAATAAAGCATTCCTCCTCAACTCTGCACCAATCTTAGGTCCGACTTTGTCTGTTCGCAGAACTTGAAAACCATTGTCCGTGATCTCTGCCTTAATTCCCGCTTGTATTCTGTCCGAAACAAGTTGTCCTTCTTCCTGGAGCGGAGTTCTTAGCAAAACATCCTTTTCTGTTCCCATGGTTTTTATTTCCATGCCTTCAAAGCCTGCGTCATCCATTGCTGTTCTAAGTGCAGAAATATCTACATCCTTGTCAAACTTAATCTGAAGCTCGGTACCGCCGCTGAAATCTATTCCGAGAGGAATACTTCTGGTTAAGAACAGCACTACAAATCCAATTACGATTACAGTGGCAGAAAGAATGTAAAACAAATGTCTCTTGCCTAAGAAATCATAATTGGCGTTTACAAAAAGTCTCATTATTATTACGTAAAATTATTTACTTAAAATTGTTTTTAGTTATCCAAAACTAATGTGCTTACCTTTTTCTATCATTATGTCAAAGATATAATGCGTAATCACAATTGCAGTGAAAAGGTTTGCGAGCAAACCAAAGATAAGCGTCAATGCAAAACCCTGAATCGGTCCGCTGCCGAACTGGTACAATATCACCCCTGTAATCAAACTCGTCAGGTGAGAGTCAATGATTGCAGAGAATGCCTTCTTGTAGCCGATATCCACCGCAGTTCTCAATGGTTTTCCTGCGCCCATTTCTTCGCGTATTCTTTCGAAGATAAGAACGTTTGTATCAACTGACATACCTATAGACAAAATAAGTCCTGCTATACCGGGCAGAGTCAAAGTCGCTTTAAGCGACGCCATTACTCCGAGGATGATCAGCATATTGATGATCAATGCGAAGTCTGCAACCGTTCCGCCGAATCTGTAATAAACAATCATGAACAGCGCAACAAGTATCAGAGCAGCAAGCGATGAGGAAATACCTGCCTTAATTGAATCTTCACCGAGTGATGGTCCAATGGAGCGTTCTTCAATTATTTTTACCGGCGCAGGCAAAGCCCCTGCTTTAAGTACGATCTCAAGAAGTTTTGCTTCCTGAATATTTGCCATCCCTTCAATCTGTGAATTACCTCCGGTAATTTTATTTCTAACGACAGGAGCCGAATAGACTACCTTATCAAGCACAATTGCAATTCTCTTGTTTATGTTTGCACCTGTTATCCTTGCCCAATCAGAAGCGCCTTCGCCATTCATCTCCATCGTTACAATCGGCGTATTGCTTGTAGGATCAATGTTTGATCTCGCATCAACAATCACCTTTCCGGTCAGTTCGGGATCTTTTTTCACTGCATACAGAACATGAATCTTTTCACCTTGCGCATCAAAAGATTTATTTGACCAGGCAAATTGAAGATCAGAAGGTATGACCGCTTTCACATCTTCCCTGTTCAAAATTCTTTCGACTCTGTCTCTGTCAGAATCTTTAACATAACCGTCTGCTGTGCCGCTTTCCTGATTCAATGCAACAAGCGAGAAGAAAGGATACTTTGCTTTGAATTCTTCTTCCGAAAGTTGTCCCTGGTTAGTTGTGTCTGCGCTTCCCGTATCGCTTGCGAGATTAGTATCTTTGCTGACAGATGTATCCTTTTTGTTTTTAGCGGTATCTTTCTTCTCCGAAATATTTTTCTTTTCCTTCAAAGAATCTTTCTTATCGGCGGCAGATGTTTTGTTTTTATCTTTTGAAAGATCTTCTTTCTTGCTGGCTGCAGAATTGTTAGAAGTATCCTTTTCAGA
>JBDHXH010000044.1:0-22095 GCA_039810605.1 Ignavibacteria bacterium
AATTTATTTCTGCAGATTGGAAAGTTTTTCGTTTACGTCTTCGAGTTCTTTGTTAATTTCTACTGCGCGCTCTTCAAGGTATTCTGACAACTCATCATCATCATTTCTGTAAGTTGGCTTTCGGTTACGTTTTAATTTATCAAAGAAAGTTCTTATGCCAACTGACACTGCCGAGATTGTATTAACGGTATCGAGGACGGATGGTTCTATTTTTTTCTGTATCTTCTGTTCGAAATCAAGAATGTTGTCAGCGGTAACTTTGAACTTGTCAACAACAGTAGTCAGCACGTGAATATTTTCGTTCACCTTTACCACAATGGAGTTAACATTTTCAGTTACACCGTTAACCTTGTCAATCAACTTTTCGACTTTAGGCTTTACCTCCATTACATCGGAAGAAAGTTTCTCAACCCGTGCCGAGATATTTTTAATACTCTTAATCAGACGCAGCACAAGTATCGCAAGTCCAAGAAACAGGATTATGATAACGATGTTTGTTATCAACTGCGAGTATTGAAGAGCTTCTTCCAACGCTTACGAGTTTTTATTTTTTTCCTGATTATAGGCATCCATTCCTGCCTTGAAAGCGTCTCTGACTTTTTCGCTTTCTGTGGTAATTCTTTCCTTGGTGGATCCAAGGGCATTCGTTGCCTTTTGTTTTGCCTCGTTCAAAATTGAGTTTGCATCTCCTATCAGTGTAGTTGCTTTCTTCTTGGCATCGGAAATAAGTTCTTCGGATTTTCTCTTGCCTTCGTTAATTAGATCAGTCGCTTTTGTCTTTGCAATCTGAAGATATTCGGATGTATCATCAAGCAGCTCATCTTTTTTCATTTTGATGTCGTTCCTCAATTCTTTTCCGCTCTTCGGGGCGTAAAGAAGCGCAATTGCAGCTCCGACAATACCACCCGTAACAAATCCAAGTAATAATCCTTTGGCTGTTTTATTGTCATCCATTGTTAGTCTCCTTTGAAATTTTGTTTGTTTATGAAAATATGCTAAATAAATTGATTAAGCAAATTAAATATTTATTGCTTCGCCATAAGCAACTCCGACCGCTTCCAGATTGGATTCGCTTAATGTCGGATGCGCGTGAACTGTCTTTAGAATCTGTTCATGAGTCGCTTCAAGCGACTTTGCAAGGACGAATTCCATTATTTGTTCCGTCGCTTCAACTCCGACTATATGCGCTCCGATGAGTTCGTCATATTTCTTATCAAATATGACTTTCACCATCCCAACCGTCTCGCCCAGTGCGCGGGATTTACCGCTGGCGGAGTAAGGAAATTTTCCGATGGTAATGTCGTAGCCTTCTTCGATTGCTCTTTTCTCTGTCAGCCCTACTGAAGCAACTTGCGGCTGACAATAAGTGCATCCGGGGATTGTGTTATAATCAATATCAGGAACTTCCAGTCCCTTTATTTTTTCAATGCAGCTAATTCCTTCCGACGATGCAACATGCGCAAGCCAGGGCGGTCCGTTAATGTCTCCGATTGCATATATTCCTTCGACATTAGTTTTATAATCCTTATCAACTTTGATGCTGCTCTTTTCTATTTTTACTCCAAGGTCTTCAAGCCCCATGTTTTCAAAATTTCCCTGAACACCGATGGCAATCAGCACAACATCAGAAGAGATGTCTTCATTATTTTTCCCGGAAACTTTCGTAATCACTTTACCGCCTTTGACTTCGACGTTTTCTGTCTTAGTTTCTGTCATTATTTTTATTCCGCTCTTTTTGAATTCACGTGCGACGACATCCGACATGTCCTTATCTTCAACAGGCATGATCGAAGGGAGCATTTCAATGACAGTAACTTCAGTTCCCAATGCATTATAGAAATAAGCAAATTCAATTCCGATTGCGCCGCTTCCTACTATTGTCATTTTCTTAGGAAGATCCTTAAGCAGCATTGCTCCTGTTGATGACAATATTTTCTTCTCATCAAACTTCAGATTGCCGAGAGTTCTTGCTCTTGCGCCCGTTGCGATGATGATATGTTTAGCCTTTATCTTTGCTGTTTCGTTATTGTCTTTTCCGGTAACAGAAATTGATTTATCCTTATTAATGTATCCGGAACCTTCAAAGACATCTATCTTATTTTTTTTCATCAGGTACCTTACACCTTTTTCAGAAACATCTGCGACACTGCGGGACCGCGCGATGATTTTTTCAAAATCAAATTTCACATTCTCCGCGCTGATGCCGTAATTGTTCAAATGCTTCATGCCGTTGATCAGCTCGGCATTCTTCAACAAAGCTTTGGTCGGAATGCATCCCCAGTTGAGACATACACCTCCAAGCCTGTCTCTTTCGATGATGGCTGTTTTGAATCCAAGTTGTGAAGCCCTTACTGCAGTAGTATATCCGCCAGGACCGCTGCCTATTACGACGATGTCGTATTCATTCATAATCGGTTTCTTATTGAGTTAAATTAATTATTGTAAGTTTAATGCAAATTACTAATATTGGAATCGTATCTCAATTCAAAAACAAAAGAGAAATTAATATTAACATTGGAAATGCATGGCATTGGGAAAGTTCTTATGATTGCCGGAGCCCTCATGTTCCTTCTGGGCATAATACTCATGTTTTCGGATAAGATTCCATTTCTCGGCAGACTGCCCGGAGACATTACAATAAAGAAAGAGAATTTTACACTTTATATACCGGTTGCAACTTCCATAATATTGAGCATTGTATTATCACTGATATTTTATCTCATCAGCAAATTCAGAAGCTGACAAACCGATGTATATGTCGTCATAAAGAAATATTTAAGAAGAATCGGAAATTAATTTTGTTTAAATAAAAATACACATCTTAGATGGAAACAATAACAGTTACACGCGACGAAATCATACAGAACTGTATGAATCATACATTGACCTCATGGTCTAAACAAAGAGGATCAAAGCCAATTGTAATAGAAAGAGGGGAAGGCGTTTACATTTATGACACCGACGGAAAAAGGTATTTGGATTTTTCTTCGCAGCTCATTGCTGTCAATATAGGACACGGACATCCCAAAGTTACAGAAGCCGTTGCGAAGCAAATGTATGACATAAGTTACGTTTATCCCGGCATGGTCACGAAAGTCAGAGGCGATGTCGGAAAGAAACTTGCTTCAATCGCGCCGGGAACGCTTAACAGAACTTTCTTCACGCTTGGCGGTGCTGAAGCTGTTGAGAATGCAATTAAACTCGCACGCATTCACACGGGAAGACACAAAATCATTACTCTGTATCAATCATATCACGGCGCAACCTATGCATCTTTTTCTGCAGGAGGTGATCCGAGAAAACTTGCAGCCGATGCGCAGCAGGCTCCGAATTTTATACACGTCGAAAATCCGTATTTCTATCGCTGTCCGTGGAACAGTGAGACTCCGGAAGAATGTGCGGAGAATGCAGCAGCTCATCTTGAGAGAGTTGTTCAATTTGAAGGACCGAAAAATATTGCTGCGATAATGCTCGAAGGAGAATCGGGTTCATCAGGTTGTATAAAGTACCCTCCCGGTTACTGGAAGAAAGTGAAAGAGATTGCTGACCGCTATGGAATACTTACGATTTGTGATGAAGTGATGAGCGGTTTCGGACGCACCGGAAAATGGTTTGGAATAAATCATCATGATGTAGAGCCGGACATAATGTGCATGGCGAAAGGAATTACATCAGGCTATGTTCCGCTCGGAGGAATAATTGTCAGGGAAGAAATTGCAAAGGTCTATGATGAAATTCCTCTGCCTCTCGGACTGACTTATTCAGCTCATCCTGTTTCACTTGCTGCAGCAAATGCCGTGCTTGATATTTATGAAGACGAGAAGTTAATCGAAAATGCAGAAGCAATGGGAATGTATCTTGATTTAAGAATGGTTGAAATGAAAGAAGAACACCCTTCGATTGGCGACTGGAGAAATACAGGCTTGCTCGGAGTGATTGAACTTGTAAAGAACCGCGACACCAAAGAGCCGATGGTGAGATGGAATGCTCCCGCAAACGAAATGGGTGTTATGAATAAAGTCATGGAAAAAATCAGCCGGCTTGGAATGTTTACAATCGTAAGATGGAATTACATTTTTATTGCGCCGCCGTTGTGTGTTACAAAAGAACAGATTGATGAAGGACTGGAAATAATCGCAGAAGCACTTAAGATAACCGATGAGAATGTCAATTGAGAATTTGGAATTATGAGTATGGAAGAGTATGGAATTTATTTTCAGACAGGTCCGGAAATGTTTGAAAACGCTTATCCCCAAAAAATCTCTTTTTGAAATTATGTCCTGCACTTTTAAATTTAGAAATGAGAATTCAGGTTAAACTATATTTCTGAACACAAATATTTCAATGAAGGATTCCGGCGAAATCATATCAGCAATGGAAGAGGAGATGCCTTCATCGCTTTACAGTGAAGATCTCGCTCCAATTGCCGAATCAAAAAGAACCTGGAATACATGGAACTATGCTGCGCTTTGGATCAGCATGAGTCTTTGTATTCCTACATACATGCTTGCGAGTTCTCTTATTGAAGGCGGTATGAACTGGTGGCAGGCAATTCTTACTATCTTTCTCGGCAATTCAATTGTTCTGGTGCCGATGATTCTCAATGGAAGAGCCGGTGCCAAGTACGGAATTCCGTTTCCCGTTTTTGCGAGGGCAAGTTTCGGAGTGAAGGGTGCAAACGTTCCTGCCATTCTCCGGGCGATTGTCGCATGTGGTTGGTTTGGCATTCAGACATGGATCGGAGGCTTCTCGCTTTTTCAAATTGTCAGAGTCTGGTTTCCTCCATTCGAAAACCTTCCCGATATTTTTCCGGAATCATTCGGACTTAAGACGGGTCCTGCAATTTGTTTTTTTATTTTCTGGATTTTGAATATGTATATCGTTTACCTTGGAGTGGAAAGCATTCGCAAACTTTTGGTATTCAAAGCAATTTTTCTCCCGCTTGCGGCGCTGCTGCTTTTGTTCTGGGCAATCTCCGCCGCGAACGGACTCGGTCCAATTCTTTCACAGCCTTCGAAATTTCAGACTAACTCACAGTTCTTTGATTTTTTCTTTCCGGCACTCACAGGTATGGTTGGGTTCTGGGCGACATTGTCTTTGAACATTCCGGACTTCACCCGTTATGCAAAAAGTCAGCGCGCACAGGTGGTCGGACAGGCTGTCGGTCTTCCGCCTTCAATGACATTGTTTGCATTCATCGGAGTTGTCGTTACATCCGCGACGGCGATAATTTATGGCAGCACAATCTGGGACCCGGTAGCTCTTGCCGGGAAATTTGAAAACAAAGTACTTGTAACAATTGCAATGATTTGTGTTGCTATTTCAACTCTTGCAACAAACATAGCAGCAAACATTGTCAGTCCCGCAAATGACTTCGCGAATCTTGCGCCTTCCAAAATTAATTTCAGAATGGGAGGATACATTACGGGTGTTGTAGGAGTCTTGATTTTTCCATGGAAACTTATTGCCGACCCTAACGGATACATTTTTAAATGGCTGATTGCCTATTCGAGTTTGCTCGGACCCGTCGGAGGAATCATGATCGCGGATTATTTTTTCATCAGAAGGCAAAAACTTGAGTTGAAAGATTTATATGATACCTCCGGACAATATTCTTATTCAAGCGGATTTAACATTGCTGCACTGACGGCATTGATACTCGGGATAATTCCGAATATTCCCGGATTTCTGACGGCGGTTGGAATCGTTGTTAAAGATACGTTTCCGGGTTGGGTTGATAATTTGTATAACTACGCATGGTTCGTTGGATTCGGAGTTTCTTTCACCGCGTATTACCTGCTGATGAAAAGAAAAGCAGAAGTAGCAATTGAAAAAATTTAAATCAAAAAAATTATGTCAGTATTAATAAAGAACGGAAGAGTCATAACTGCGTCCGAAGATTACGTTGCGGATATATTTATTGAAGGAGAAAAAATTGCCGAGATAGGAAAGGATCTTAAATCCAATGCTGATGAAATGATTGATGCGTCTGGAAAATTAGTCATACCCGGCGGCATTGACCCGCATGTTCACCTTGATATGCCTTTTATGGGAACATTCTCAAGCGACAGTTATGAAACGGGAACACTCGCCGCACTTCACGGCGGTACGACAATGGTAATTGATTTCATTTTGCAGACACAGGGAAAATCACTTCATTCGGCTCTTGATGAATGGCGGGGGAGGTCGGATGGAAATTGTTATGGAGACTATTCATTTCACATGGCGGTAACTGATTTTAATGACGACACAAAAAGCGAAATCAAGGAACTGATAGATAAAGAAGGCATCACTTCATTCAAAACATTCATGGCATACAAAGGGGCGCTAATGATTGATGACAGACAAATGTTCGGACTGATGAATGAGGTGAGAGACAGAGGAGGACTTGTAACTGTTCATGCCACCAACGGTGATATGATTGACTTCCTCATTGCAAAGCATCGCTCGGAAGAAAAATTGTCTCCGCTGTATCATTATCTATCGCAGCCTGAAATCACGGAATCCGAAGCAGCCGGAAGATTTGTTGATATGGCATTTTACACGGATGTGCCCGCATATATTGTTCACCTTACGTGTGAAGGCGCGCTTAATCATGTCAGAGATGCTTCGAAAAGAAATCAGAAAGTATTTGTTGAAACCTGCATTCAATATCTTTTGCTTGATGCCTCGCTTTACGAAAAAGATTTTGAAGGTGCAAAATGGGTAATGAGTCCTCCGCTCCGTCAGAAAAAGGATCAGGAAACATTATGGGCGGGATTGAATCAGGGAATGGTGCAGGTTGTCGGGACAGACCATTGTCCTTTTGAATGGAAAAAGAAATTGATGGGAGAAAAAGATTTTTCAAAAATACCAAACGGTCATCCTGCAATCGAGCATAGAATGGAATTATTGTTTTCGGAAGGAGTCAACAAAGGCAGAATAAGTCTTAATAAGTATGTGGAAGTTACTTCGACTAATGCTGCAAAGATTTTCGGAATGTTTCCGCAGAAGGGCACCATAGGAATCGGATCAGATGCAGATATAGTGATTTTTGATCCGGGGAAAAAACATAAGATTTCCAAAGATACTCATCATCACAATGTTGATTATTCGTGTTATGAAGGATGGGAGTTAACAGGGAAAGTTGATACAGTACTGCTTCGGGGAAAGCCGGCTATTGAAAAGGGCAAAGAAAAAATAAAGAAGGGCTACGGAAAGTTTATCAGGAGAGGAAAGGTCTCTAAAGTAATTTAAGTTTGTTTGTGCGAGACTGATGTCTGCTAAAAATTTTTCTTCTTAAAAATTCTTTGCGAAAGAAATAGCGGAATGAATATCCAGATTAACATCAACAGTAGAGAAATTATTTTTCCATAAAACTGCCCGAAGAAATTTTTGAAAGTCGCTCCCGAAAATCCCATCAGCGCTGAAATGTCAAGCTGCATGAGAATAAGAATTCTGGACAGGTCAATCGGGTTGAGCATAGTAAGCCCGATGATGAAATTGTTCAGAGGATAATCTCTGAACAGATAGAATATCATCAGAACAAATCCGTCAAACATCACCGAGAAATAAAGCCACATCAAAATTGCAATTCCGATTCCCCTGACCTTATCAGTTACCAATGAGGCAATCAGAAATGCTCCCCCTGTAAATATGAATGTCAGAAATAATCCGGATATCATAAGGTAGATCATAGCTCCCGACATTCCCGAAAGAATGACTATTGAGCCGATGCCCGCTATGAATGCGAAACAGAGTGCCAATGAAACCGCAAGATATTCACATCTGAAGATTTCCGATCTTGCAACGGGCTGCGTGAGGAGGAATTCCATGAACTCTTTCGAATTGTAATAGTGTATTGAAGAAAAAATCATGCTTACCAATGGAATGATAATCAATACAACATTCAGCAAACTTGCCGCTGTCTTCTGCGGACTATCGCTAACATAATTTATGAAAAGGCTAATCAGAAACAGGATGACGGTATATGTCAGTATGAATCTGCTTCTTATCAAATCCAGGAAAATATATTTTAGAATCTTCTTATTCATTATTGACGTGCAGTTTATAGTCGCTTATATGTGTCTTAATCTTATCGCCAAGCCTGACCCTCCCATCTCCGTTTTTCAATTCGGAAAGCTTTTTGTTGAAAATGACCTTTCCATCGAGAAGATAAATTATTCTGTCTGCAATTTCCTCCGACTCACTGACAATGTGTGAACTTACAAGCATCAGCTTGCCGTTTTGTTTTTCCTTCAGAATTTTCTTCTTCATGATTTCGTTTGAGAGCGGATCGAGGCTGGATGTAGGCTCATCGAGTATTAGTATTTCAGGATTGTATAGAAATGCGATTGCGGCTGTAACTCTTTGCTTGAATCCTCCTGAAAGTTGTCCGAATTTTTTTTCAATTATATTTCCGATACCAAAATCTTCAATCAACTCATCATCAGTGCTGCTTTTTCCTCTGATGTCTTTCACTATTGAAAATAACTCTTTCACTTTCAGATTTTCAGGATAGTTTGCAATCTGCGGCATATATCCGATTTGTTCGCGGTATCTGAAATCATCCGAAATTTTTTTACCGCCGACAATTATTTCTCCTGAATCGGGAATGACTAGGCCAAGTATGGATTTTATCAGTGTAGTTTTACCCGAGCCATTAGGACCCATCAGCACGGCGACTTCGCCCTTAACGAGATTCAGATTAATGCCTCTAAGTGCTTCAAATTTTCCGAAACGCTTTACAAGATTTTTTATTTCAATTAAACTCATTAGCTTTCATCATAGGGTGTTCATCAATCAGAGTCTCCGGAATCAAAGCTGGCATGACTTTTTCAGTTATATCAAGAATTTCAACTACCAGACTGCGCAGCATAATCACGCTTTCGGGAATTTTTTCCACCATGAAAGAATACATGCTTACCGGCCTGTATGGAACATCACCTATATCGTCTTTGTCAATATCATATCCTTCGTATTTGTCCCAGTAATTCCTGTTGTAATAGTTGTCATTTCGAGAACTGTTTGTCATAACGTCGAAAGTATTTTCCTTAAAATCATTTTCTTCAAGAGTATTCCCCAGACAATTGCCGAGGATTTTCATTGCCCATCCGTTCTCAAGAAATGTATTTTTTCCAATATACAGATTGTTGCATCCTTCCATGAAAATTCCTGTCGTATTATCTTTAATTATGTTTTGAACAATCTTGCTGTCAGAAATTTCTTTAAGCAGCAAACCATAAGAAGCGGGACCGCGGTTTTCTTCAAAACGATTACCACTCATTTCAATTCGCCTTGTGTACATGACTGCAACTCCGGCTCCGTTTTGCCGGAAGAAATTATTCCTGTATGAATTGCTGTCGGAAAACATGAAATGAAGTCCATACCTCAAGTTATTATGACTGAAATTTTCATTTACGATTGTATTTTTTACAAATTCAAAATAGATTCCGTCACGATGACCGTTGACTTCGTTATTAATTATTACATTGCCGTTGCATTTCCACAGATGAATGCCGTTGCCCGATGATGACTCTGTTACTGCATTGCCTGCTATTTTATTATTTCTGATAGTGCAGTGATTCGAATTTGCGAGATAGATTGCGAAGAAAGTATTGTTTAGAAAATTGTTTTCAATCAGACAGTAATTTGAATTCTGTATTCTAATCCCCGCAAGGTCTTTCATATAGTTTACATTGATGTTCCTGATTTCAAAGCCGGATATAGTGATACTGTCGCATTCAATTATAAATCCTGCATTGGTATAATCAAGATCAATGACGGCAGACTTGCCGGTAAGTCGTAATGATTTATTTATTATAAGATTACCCTCGTGATAAATTCCTTCGCCGACTATTATCTCATCACCGCTATTGCTGATTTCAATTCCCTTTGCAATTGATGTAATGCTGCTGCCCTGACCTACAAAAATCTCCCTGCAAACACCAGCGTTCAATAGTGATAAAATTGAAACGAGTGTCATACATGCTACAAACAGCAGTTTCATTTCAATTTGTTTTTGATTTCATCCCATGTATAAATATTTCCATTCTTAATCTTATTCAATTCTTCTTCAGCATCTTTTTTACTCTTGAAGGCGGCGAGGTCTTCGCCCATTGGACTTTTGATTAAAGGACTGACTATGTATGCGGCGCTCTTTGCATCAATGAGCGTTTCGGGTTGATTGTAATCAATGACAAGAAGCATATAATTATTTTCATCTGTAGTTTCTGAATTTAAATATTTAATCATGCATTCAGCAGCATCAAATTTATACGCCTTGCCCTTATCATTGACAATTTCAGCTCCGAATTTCTTATCGCTGATTGTCATTCTGCAATGTTCGCATTGGTCAGTTCCGAAGTTCAGCGGTTGCGGTCCCTTGCTGCATCCTGTCAAGATCATTATAGCCGATATTACCAGGTTCATTCGTACTCTTCTCATTTTTCTGCTTTTGAAATTTAACCTCGCCAAAGAAAACAAATATCGCAGTAACAATGACTAAAAAATAAATCAACCCTCCTGCGTCCGGATAAGAAGCTGCGTTGAAATTAAGAAGCTGTTTGCTTCCTATCAGAGGCGGCTGATAATTCATTCCTTCAATTTTAATTGCGGCGGTTGGATCAAGATTATGTCCATAGTCATACTCCCAACTCCAGAAGTCGTAAATACCTGCAATGCCCGTGAGAGCCATAATCATAATCCAGACAAACAGCACAGATTTTTTGTTCAGGAAAAAGACAATCAAGCCTGCCAGAATCATGAAACCCACAATGTATGGCATCAGTTTCAACTCCTCTATCGAGTTCGGATGGATAGCTTTCATTCCTATGTAATGATTAAGACCGTTGATAGTATTCAGGTCGCCTGTAATTCTATCAAGCCATATCTGCATTCCCAGACCTTCGGGATATTGCGGAGCTTCAAGAGCAATGTTCCAGACAGGAACAAAGTACATAGCGGCAAGCGCCGCGATACAAATCAATATCAGTATTCTAGATTTTTTTTTCATGTTATAAAAGGAAGGGTGCATTTCTGCACCCTGTTAAGTTTAATCTTTCTTTTCAGGATTCCCGACACTGAAAGTTATCGGTACGTTTGAATTCCTGCCGGAGACTCTCACATATCCCTGCATTTCCTGATGAAGAGCGGAACAGAAGTCTGTACAGTACATTGGGAAAATTCCCTCTCTTTCGGGCACCCATTTGATTGTACAAGTTTCACCGGGCATTACAAGCATCTCTGAATTCTGGTTTCCCATAATTGCAAACCCGTGTGGAATATCCCAGTCCTGTTCAAGATTTGTCATGTGAAAGTAAACTGTATCGCCGAGTTTAATTCCCTCAATGTTGTCCGGTGTAAAATGCGATCGAATGGAAGCAAAGTAAACATGAATCGTACTCCCTTCTCTTGTTACCTTTGCATCATTAATGCTCTTGATTGCATAAGGATTCTTGTTGTCTTCAATCTTGAAAATTTTCAGTTGATTTTTTGTAACAAGATCAGCCGGAATTGCCTGTGCATAATGCGGCTCGCCGACAGTAGGGAAATCAAGAAGAAGTTTCATTTTATCACCTGATATGTCAATCAACTGTGCTGATTGAGTAAGCTCGGGACCGGTTGGAAGATAACGGTCCTTCGTCATCTTGTTCATCGAAAGCAGATATTTTCCCCATGGTTTCTTGCTGTCGCCGCCGGGAATTGTAAGATGTCCGACCGAATAGTAAACCGGAAGTCTGTCTGCAATTTGCTGCGTCTCAACTTTCCATTTCACAATTTCAGATGAAATGAATGCAGAAGTATAAGCATACCCTTTGTCGTCAAATTCAGTATGAAGAGGACCGAGACCGGGATCCTTAACCTCACCTGCGAGACACGCATCATATTTCAGAACCGGAATTCCTTCTATATCTCCGTCGAACATTTTATTATCAATAGCGTTCTTCACTTTCTCAAATGCAAAAACCGGAATGACTGTTGCGAGCTTTCCTCCCCCGACAATAAATCTTCCCGTTGGATCAACGTCTGCTCCGTGCGGAGATTTCGGACATGGAATATAATAAATACATTCCGGAGCTTCTGAAGGCTTGAATGTCCTTACGGTGTTGCCCATAGTAGAGGTCGCGCTATGAGTCTCTTCATTCCATACATTGTGAGCAAATTTAACATCCATCATTGTTCCTTTATTCTGCGCAGCGAGCTCCTGAAGCTTTTTCCAATTAACAGCCATTATATAATCTTTGTCTTTCTGTGAAGCATTGACTTCAAGCAGGGTATTCGATTCTTCGGAATTATAGCATGAAAAGAAAAACCATCCGTCAGAAGGACCTTTGCCGGAGTGACTTAAGTCATAATCATAAGGAGGAGTGATTAATTGAAAATCAATTCCGAGTCCGCCTGTTTGTTTGTCAACCTTTATGAATGAAATTGTTCCTCTGAAGTTTTCTTTATACGAGCTAATGGGAACATCTTTGTTTGCGACAGGAACGCTGAATCTTGTTCCAGCGACAACATATTCTGTATTCGGTGTAATGAACGGCGAAGAATGGTTTCCTGAACTGTTGGGGAGTTCTATAATCTCAACTGTTCTGAATGTTCTAAGATCAATTCTCGCGACCCGTGGCGTATTGTTTCCGTTAATGAAAACCCATCTGCCGTCGGGAACACCATCTGTCTGCGACAATTCGGAGTGATGCGAATCATCCCATGGAATGAATCCATAAGATGTCATCAGCATTGGCTTTGATTCTTCCGTGTAGCCGTATCCGTTTTCGGGATTAACTGAATAGACCGGAATCACGCGAAGAAGTCTTCCCGAAGGAATTCCGTATGCAGCAATCTGTCCGCTGAATCCTCCCGATACAAAATAATAGAACTCATCGTACTTACCCGGTGCAACATATACTTTAGATGCCTCATCTCCGCTTAATGTAGGACCACTACCTTCTTTCTTGGAACAGGAAATTATGCTTAGTGAAATAATAATTGCTGTTACCAGCATCATTCCCCAAAACAATCTTAACTTTTTCATTTGATTTCTCCTTTAGGGTAAAGTTTAAAATGTTGTTTTATTTGTCATTGGATCTGAAATATTCAAGTATAGCACGCGCGTCATCTTGTGTTACATTCTGAAATGTCATCGGAGTCGGATACTGTCCGGAAGTTGAAAGAGATTTTGCAATCATATTTTCTCTAATCATTTGCTCCGGGTTGAGAATCATGTTCATTATCCATTCAGGCTTTCTGCGCTTTGTTACATCTTTAAGAGGAGGACCTACAAGCTTTTCTCCAATTTTGTGACATGGAGTACATTTGACATCGAAAATCTGTTTGCCTTTATTTACAAGATCATTGTTAATTTGTGGATCAAGTTTTACTTCCTTTACAGGACCGATCCCCAATTCCGGATCATCGGAGCATCCGTAAATAGTGAGACCGGTAAATAGTACTGCAGCAATTAAAAAATAGATTGCTTTTTGTTTTTTCATGATGCGATTTTATTTTTAGTTTTGGATTTATTCCTTAATTTTTTTTCAAGTGTCTGTGCTTTTGGGAAGAGCAAATTGTTTTCTATTTCAATGTGATGACTTAGATTCTTTTCAAAATTTTCCAACTTGATGAAAAATTCTTTTAACTCGAGATTATTTGATAGTGAATCTTTCAGAACAATCTTTATTTTAGTTACAGCGTAGTCGTGTTCTTTCTTCATAACGTCTGCAGGTCCGTTCAATCCTCCGAAAGGAGGCACATCAAAATCTGTGTTTTCCAGATCCGCTTTAACGAGGTTTTTTATGTATGGAAAAAGAAATTTTTCTTCCTTATTCATGTGAATTTCAAAATCAGACTGCAATTTTTTCATTTTTTCAACAAGCTGCTTTCCCTCTGCAGATTGTCTGCAGGAGGAAATGAGCTGCCTGATTGCTTCACGAATGTAACTGTGATGTGAGTTTACAAGGAAATCACAAAGAAAATCCAAAGGCCATTTCTGAAATTGATTAAGTTCAATGTCTTCGCAGGTAAGATTCAGACGTTTCATGAATGCCGGGGCGAATATTTTTCCATTCAGTTAATCGGGGAAAAGGAAAGTTGTCTAAATAAAAATCTGTTTATTCAGGTAAAAAATGAGCAGCCTTTAAAACGGCACCACTGATGTAAGGCCTGGGGGGAGGCTACATCAATTCACAAAAATTCATCGGTTATCGTCAGATAGATTCAACTCAATATCCTTTGTAATGATAATTTGGCTGCTCATAAATACCCTACATTAATTCTATACAAAATTAACATGGACAGCGTCAAAGATGGTTTGACTTAAGTCAAAAAGGAGAAGATATTCTTTCAGAAATGTGTCTCTTTGTTTCACACAGAGGAAGTCAGGTTGCTGAATCCTGAAGCAATTGCTTGTTTAGTATTGTAATTTTTTTGCCGCTGACGGTAATGATTTTATCGTCCTGGAATTTTTTTAAAGAACGGGAGAGCGTTTCGTCAATTGTTCCCAGATAGGAAGCAAGATCATGCTTGCTCATTCTCAATTCAAAGTGTTCGCGTCCGTCTTTGAACTTTTGTTTCTTTTCCTCGAGAATAAATCTTGCAAGTCTTTTCGGAATGTCCTGTGTAAGTGATTCGATGTGTTTGTTGAGATGTCTTAATTTCTTCGCAAAGCCGGAAATAATCTTAAGCGACATTGACCTGTTCTTTTCAAGAAGGCTGTAAAATGTTTGCGACCGCAGCAGCAGGACCTTCGTATCATTCTCGAGTGCCATTGCGTTTGCAGGATATGAAAATTCATCCTTGCTCACTTTCTCATATTTCTCAAACAATGGAACTTCTGCAAATGAATCAAAAGGATATATAAAATGCAGGATGTGCTCTCTTCCATCTTTTGAAATCTTGAAAATTTTTATGCACCCTTTTAAGACTATATAGAATCCTATGTAAGGTTCAGTTTCAAAAAATACCATTTCTCCTTTTGCAAGCGTTTTGAAATTTGAGACAGATCGGACTTTCTTCAGTTCGTCATCATCGAATTCCGAAAAGAAATGAATTTTTCTTAAGTCTTCGTCATTCATAATTGAGTTCTTTGCCATATCCCAAAAGTTTCAGTATTTCATAAATCTACAAACGCAATTTTCAAAGTAAATCAATTTCATTACGATTGGATAAACTAATATGTATGAATATGTATGACTGATTAATGTTTTCTTTCTCCAAATTATCCATACTTGAGTTTCAAAATCAATGTCAGAGTAATGAAGACAAAGGATATGCTGTTAGCTGCCAGAAGCGGAATGTCGCCTTTCAGATAGCCGTATATGATCCAGATAATTACCCCTGTTTCTATCATTAAGAGCATTGGGAGTGAAAGGTCCTTAGTGTGTCTTGACCTGATGGCTTTTAAAGATTGCGGAAAGAAACCGAATGTCGTAAAAAATGCGGCGACTAATCCTATTATTAAGGAAGTGTCCAAGATATTTTGTTGTAGGGTTTATTCAGAAAAGTTTATCACTTAAGAATTCAGTGATCTTATCTTTGTTTATTCTGATTTGCGACATCGAATCGCGTTCTCGTATTGTTACCGATCCGTCTTTCAATGTTTCCGAATCTACCGTTATGCAATATGGCGTACCGCATTCGTCCTGTCTTCGGTATCTTCTTCCGACCGCTCCGGAATCATCATAAAATACTTTATAGCGCGTCCTTATTCCATCGCTAATGTTGCGTGCAATGTCCTGCATTCCATCCCTGTTGACAAGCGGAAATACTGCCGCCTTAATCGGAGCAAGAACAGGATGAAGATGAAGAACAGTTCTGACTTCTGACGATTTGCTTCCGTCGGAATTTTCTTTGGCTACGGATTCTTCTTCATAACCATTGCAGAGGAAAGCAAAGAAACTTCTTGAAGCTCCTGCACTTGTCTCTATGACATAAGGAACATATCTCTCTTTGAGCTCTTCGTCAAAATACTCAAGTTTCTTTCCGGAATATTCGCTATGCCTTTTCAAATCATAATCCGAACGATTGTGAATTCCTTCTATCTCACCCCATCCAAACGGAAATTCAAATTCTATATCAACTGCAGCCTTCGCATAATGAGCAAGTTTTTCATGAATATGCAACTTCATTTTATCTTCCCGCATTCCGTATTTTTTAAACCAGTTTACTCTCTCATCTCTCCAGTATTCAAACCATCTGGCATCTTCATTGGGATTGATAAAGAACTGCATTTCCATCTGCTCGAACTCTCTTGTGCGAAATAAAAAATTCTTTGTATTGATTTCATTCCGAAAGGCTTTCCCGAGTTGTGCTATTCCGAAAGGCAATTTCTGGCGTGAAGATTCTTTTACATTATTAAAATTGACATAAATTCCCTGTGCTGTTTCAGGTCGGAGGAAAACAACATTTGATGAATCTTCAAGCGGTCCGACATAAGTCTTGAACATCAGGTTGAAGTTTCTTGCTTCCGTGAATGAGTTTCTGTTGCCGCAGTTCGGACATACGATTTCATCCAAGAACTGATTTGTTTTTTCCGAAAATATTTCTGCTGCCTTTTCCGGATGACCGTCAATACTCTTGTCTATTGCGACGGCTTTCTTATAGATTGCATCTTTCACCTTGTTTGAAACCAGTTCATAGAGTACATCCACCCTGTATCTTGATTTGCAGCTTTTGCAATCCACCATCGGATCGGAAAAATTTTCAACATGTCCCGATGCTTCCCAGACGCGGGGATGCATTAATATTGATGCGTCAATACCCTCAATGTTTTCCCGGTAGGTCATGTCTTTCCACCAAGCCTCTTTTATGTTGCGCAGAAGTTCCACTCCAAGCGGACCATAATCATAGCACCCGTTTAGTCCTCCGTATATTTCCGAAGATTGAAATACAAATCCTCTTCTTTTTGAAAGGGAAACAATTTTTTCTGTTGTATCGGTTTTAATGTTAGTTTTACTCAAAGGGAAAATTTTGATTGAGGCTAATTTACCAAATTTAGCGGAGAGATTTTATCCAATTTGTTTTGAAGAATCACCAATGTCACCAATGTCACCAATAAAAGGCACAACAAATCCTGTCAGATAATTTGCTTTGCGGATTTGTGAGTCATCAATATTGTCAGCAACTCAATTCAACATGGAGCATTTCTTGCGATTTGAAAACTTAAGTTGAATTAAACCTCTACTCCGAAATCAACTTTCAAAACTTCTTTCAGTCCTTCTTCGAAAGTCCGGGGGTTATATTGAGGCATTATGGTTTTGAGATATGAAATGTCGGTTCGCTTTTCATACATCCCGTCCGGTTTGGAAGTATCCCATTTGATGTCTCCTTCATATTCAAAAACTTTTCCGGCAATATCAATAAACTCTTTGATAGAATAATCGAAACCTGTTCCGATGTTTACGAATTCAGGTTTGCTGTAATTTTCCATCAGATAAATACATGCATCGGCGCAATCATCTACAAAAAGTGCTTCACGTCTGGGTTTGCCGCTTCCCCAGAAGACAAGTTCGGCTCCGTCCCTTTGCGCATTGACGAATTTTTGGATCATCGCGGCTATGAAGTGACTGTTCTTAAGGTCATAATTGTCATTTGGTCCGTAAAGGTTAGTGGGCATTGCCGATATCGCATCAATGCCGTATTGCTGACGGTAAAGTTGGCAGGCAATTATTCCCATGCCCTTTGCAACAGCATAACCTTTATTTGTTTCTTCGAGCGGACCCATCATGAATCGGTTTTCATTTATCGGCTGCGGATTTTCTTTCGGGTAAATGCAGGTCGAACCTGTGTAAAGAATTTTAGTCTTTGGAGAAAAATTTTTCAACGCTTCGATGACATTCAGTATCATCATTGCATTATTGTAAAGGAAATCTGCCTGGCGAGAGTTGTTGGCAAGGATTCCGCCCACAAGTCCTGCTACCATAAAGACACTATCGGGTGATTCTTCCTTAAAGAAAATTTCAAGATCTTCCCTATTTAACAAATCAAGTCCATCTTTTCTCGAAGGAGTCAGAATGTTTTCATAGCCTTTGCTTTTCAATTGCCGTACAATGGAACTTCCGAGCATTCCCGTGCTTCCGAAGACGGCTGTTCTTTTTTGATTTGACATTATTAAAGTTTATTAACTCAAGACATGAGACGCCGGATGTGAGACGCGACACGTTTTCAATAGTAAATTCAATTTAAATATTTTATTGCTCAATTTTAACTCAATTGTATCTGCATTACATGTTGAACATGTTGACAAATACTCTTTGACGGCAATTTCACAGGCGGGTTCTTTTTTAAAACTAAATGTGTCATTCGAATTGAGATTATTTTTACAACTGTTGGAGTGCTTCGCCATTTGATCACACCACCAATATCTTTCTCTCCGTCATTTCTTCGATCGCATATTTGACACCTTCGCGGGCGTTGCCGGATTCCTTCACTCCGCCATAGGGCATCGAGTCCATTCTGTAAGACGAAACATTATTGATTATAACTCCTCCCGTTTCAATATTCTTAAACGCATAGAATGCGTTGTAAATATCCTTTGTGAATATGCCTGCTTGAAGTCCGTAAACAGAATCATTAACTTCTTCAACTGCTTTTTTAAACTCTCCGAATTTTATCAATGTAATCAGTGGTGCAAAGACTTCGTTCGCATTGACTTTCATTTCTTTCTTTGTCTTAACCAACACCGTAGGCATAAGCACCGCATTTGCTCTTTTTCCACCCGTGAGAATTTCCGCGCCTTCGTTCAGAGCTTCGTCAATCCATCCTTCAACTCTTTTTGCCTCAACTTCCGTAATCATTGACGCAACTTCTGTATTGTCATCAAAGGGATTTCCGACCTTTACTTTCTTTGTTCCTTCAAGAATTGTTTTCTCAAACTCATCGTAAATCTTTTCATGCACAAAAACTCTTTGCACGCTGATGCAACTTTGTCCTGCCTGCCCAAATCCTCCCATAATTATTTTTGCTGCTGCATCCTTGATGTCGGCGCTCTCATCTACAATTACACCAGCATTTCCGCCCAGCTCCAGCGAGATTTTCTGGCGATTAATTTTTTTCCGGAGATTCCATCCTACCTGTGAGCTTCCCGTGAAGCTTACCATCTTAACGCGTTCATCGGAAACAAATTTTTCGATTTCACCGCCGGAAGCAGTGACAACATTCACCGGGCAATAATCCATCTTTAGTTCCTCACAACTTTGTCTGACTAACCTTCCAATTTCAATTCCGCAGGTTAATGAAGCTGATGCAGGCTTGAGCAGTACGACATTTCCCGAAGCCAATGCCGGCGATAATTTATGCGCGACTAAGTTCACCGGAAAATTCCATGGAGTGATGGCAAGTATGATTCCAATCGGAAACCTTTTTACAATTCCCATCACATCAGGAGACCCCTTTAGCAAATCAAGATTCAATACTTCTCCCTCGATTCGCTTTGCTTCCTCGCTTCCAAGATTGAAAGTAAGAACCGCTCTGTCAACTTCAATGCGTGAGAACCTGATTGGCTTTCCTGTTTCGAGTGTGATCAATTGAGCAAGATGCTCTCTGTTCTCAAACACCTTATCCGAAATTTTCTTCAACAAAGAAGATCTAAGATGAACAGGAGATTTTTTATATGTTTGAAAAACTTCCGACAGATAATCCAATGACGTGCGAATGTGACTGTCATCTGATTTGTAAACTCTCTTTACAACCTCACCTGTATATGGATTAGTTATTTCAACTGTCTTGCCGGATGAAATAAATTCATTACCAATCAAAAACTCTTCAGCGCTATTCATTTTATTTTTAAAATAGTAAAGTTCATAAAGTTTATAAAGTTCATTTGACTGCTTTTAAAAAAACCTCACGGGGCCGTCCAAAAAGAGGATTTCTACAGGCTAATAGCCTGTGCTACGATTAAATCCTTACTTTTGGGACAGCCCCAGGTGAAGAACATATCAATGTACTTGGTTAAGCATTTTTAACAATTATTAACAATTTTAACAATCACAAACTTAGTATAGGAGTTGCTATTGAGTGCATATTCAGATATTTTTACACTTCATAATTTACAACTTCCTCGAATCAAAATTGAAAGGGAAATTTATGAGTAAAAGTATTTTACTGCTTGCAGTATTTGTGCTGGGTGTTGCATTTTTTATGGGACAAAAATCCCAGGATGATCCAAGATGGAGCAGTCCAAGCACGGTGTTAAATTTATCGGGTGAATATGTTCCTCTTCCTGCAGTTGAAAATGATATAAGACAATTTTCATATTCTCCAAGAATAAACGTTACGCCTAAAGAAGTTCTGGTAGTATTTCCAAGTGTAAGGATATTACCTTCTTCAGTTACGCAGCAATCGGAATTACCGATTGTAAGCAATCCGAATAATCGGAATTGGCTTTTTGCTTCTTCAAACTCGGCAAGAACGTCAGGCGGAAGTTTCATAAATTCCGCATCATATTTCTCCTCCGACGGCGGTCTTACATGGAGAGGCTCCGACACACTTAATGCACCAAACCTAAATGATCAAAGGGGCGACCCGGGACCAACTATTGATAAGAATAACAGAATAATTTTTACTCACCTTTCCAGTGCAACTAATTTCGGAGGTGTTACAGGTATGGGTGCGAACTATTCAACGGATAATGGTTTGACCTGGTCGGCAACTTTCCAGGTTGTCAATGATGCCAACGCAGATAAAAATCTTGCCGGCACTGATGATTCACCTACAAGTCCATATTACGGTAACAGTTATTTTGGATGGACAAGTTTTGGAACAAGTCCTGCAAACGGACGCGCAGCAAGAACTACAAACGGCGGCGTTACATGGGATCCTCCCGTAATCATAAATGCAACACCCTCCGGTCACAATGCACAAGGTCATGATGTCGCAGTTGGTCCGGATGGTTCTGTTTATGTAGTATGGACAGCGGGTATTTCATCTTCTCCTTTCACGGAAGATTTTGTAGGAATTGCGAAATCAACCAACGGAGGAGTTTCATACATTGCAACAGAGAATGCATTCGATGTGAACGGCAGCAGGTCAACATCCTTTAATGGCTGGGGAATCAGAACTAATGGTTTTCCGAGAATTGCAATAGACAAAACGGGTGGTCCACGCAGAGGATGGATTTATGTTGTAACAAGTCAACTTAATCTTGCTCCGGCAGGAAGTGACGCAGACGTAATTTTGAGAAAATCGACTGACAATGGCACTACATGGTCAGCAGGTATCAGAGTTAATCAGGATGCTTTGAACAATGGAAAGGTACAGTGGTTTCCCGCAGTATGCGTTGATGATGCGGGAGGATTGAATATTATTTATTATGATAATAGAAACTTTCCTTCATCAGGCGATTCGTGTTCAGTATTTATTTCAAGATCATTGGACGGAGGTTCAACATTTTCAGACGTTGAACTTGCAGATCACCATTTCAAACCAAAAGGTGCAACAGGTTTCGGCGGCGGATATATGGGCGACTATATTGGCATAACAGCAAGCGTTGGAAAAGTTGTTGGAATCTGGATGGATGATAAAGCAGGTGTACCGGGATTTTATAACGCATGGAGCGGAGCTCTCCAGACCGTAGTGTATCCTCTTAATGCATTCAATCTTCAAACTCCTGCATCAGGTTCGAGAATCGTTTCATTTCCAAATTCATCGTCGCAGTATACTTTCACCTGGGATACTTCCGCATCAACAGCGTCATACAAATGGGTATTCGGAAGCCCGACAACAACACCGAGAAAGATTACTCTTCCGGGATCAGGAAATTTACTTAATGTAACTGCAGGTCAACTTGATGTAATCCTTGCAGGACTCGGTCTTGCACAAGGCGATTCTCTTGTAGGACAATGGGACGTCTGGGCATTTCAGAACAATCAGAATAATGATTCTCTGAAGGCTGCAAACGGACCGAGAGCAGTTACGTTGAAAAGGGGTGTTCCGCTGCTTTCTGCATTTAATCTGAATTCACCTCCGAACAATACAACAATCACTACTTCTGTTTTCAATAACACACCCATTGATATTAACTGGACTCGTTCAGGTCAGGGAGTTACTTACAAATGGAAATTCGGAAGTCCTTCAATTTCAAATGTGAGACTTTCAATGCCTGCAAATAATTCCGGCTTCGAT
>JBDHXH010000045.1:0-21631 GCA_039810605.1 Ignavibacteria bacterium
AATCGGAAGCTAAAATATTTTTTGAAAACAAACCCGCCTGTGAAAAATTGCCGATAAGAAATTTTCTTTTGCCAAATTTTGATCTGACTTTCGGAGATCGCTTTGGACAGAGTTGCTTTCCGACTTCTTCCAACTCTATGGATCGTTAAGCAGTTTACATTCTTATTCTCCGACCCGTTTATTAACCTTCTTTAGATTCTTCAAAGTCAGATCGAGATCCTCGTCAAGGAAATGCCTTGCCTGTTGACGCGCTCTTTTTACTTCCTCGACATCAATCTCGCCATAGATCATGTCTTCGTCAAACAATTTTGCAACGGCGATTACATTCCCAAACGGATTGACAATCTCGCTTCCTCCCCAAAAGTTTATCCCGTCTTCAAATCCCACTTTATTCGAAAACACCAGATAACTCGAAAGTATTCTCGCGTATGCCTTGTGCTGCTCGGAGTTGATATCGTAGTTTCTGAATTCATCCCGGTTTGCTGCAAGTCTCGTAGGCGATGCTGCAATACCTATGATTGTTTGCGCTCCATCCATTGCAAGAGTATATGGCAATGAAAGATGCCACAAATCTTCACAGACAAGTAACCCTATTTTTCCAAATTTTGTTTCGCATGCCCTGCAGGACTTTCCTCTCGAGAAATATCTGAACTCTTCAAATAATCCGTATGTCGGAGGATACACTTTACGATGAACAAATTTTATCTTTCCGTCAGAAATAAAAACAGCTGAATTGAATATTGAGAAATTCTTATCTTCCTCTGCAAGTCCGCATACGATTGAAATTTTCCTGCTCTTCTCTTTGAGCTCATCAAGCAATTTCGTTTGATCTATATTAACCGATATGGGGTAATTCAAATCCTTCAAAGAATAACCCGTCAGTGAAAGTTCCGGAAAGACGATGAGTTCCGCATTCTTGGATATTGCTTCATCACAAAACTCCAAATGATGCTTTACATTTTTTGGAATGTCGCCGATGACTGAAGTTACCTGTGCAACTGCAATTTTCATTTTAAGATCTTATGAATTAAAATTCTTAGCATTCCTGAAATTTTCAGGCTTAGTGAAAGCCAGTTATATAAAAAAAAATTATAATGATATTTTCTGAAATATTTCAAACAATCTTCATTCCAAACATTTATCATTCTTATTCTGTCTTTGTAAATACTTTTTCCCTTACCATGAACAATCTTCGCTTCGGGGAAAAAAATAATCCCGTAACCCTCGTCGCTGATTTTCTTGCAAAGGTCAACATCATTGAAGAACATCTTAAATCTGCTGTCAAAATTACTAACCTTTTCCATCACCCTTTTCTTCACCATCAATGCAGCAGCCATCGGCTGATCCACCACGCGTTCAAAGTCGTGATTAAAATATTTCATCTTCCATCTTGCGAATATCCTGCACCGCGGGAAAAACGTGCTTAGCAGTGTTAATTCACAAAACATGTCATAATATCCGGGAAATGTTCTGCACGAATACTGTATGCTGTGGTCTTCATTGAGCAACTGTGGCGCAATTGCTCCGGCGGAATCATTACTTTCAAGTTTCTCCGCAAGTTTCCGGATTGCTCCATCTGATGTCTTCGTATCCGGATTGAGAAAAAGGATCAATTCACCTTCTGCAGCAGCGATGCCCTGATTACAAGCTTCTGTGAAGCCGTGATTTTCGCTGTTCAAAATTATTTTGAGAAAATTAAATCGCGACGACAAGTCCGACAGTATGCTCCGTGTGGAATCTTTCGAATCATTATCAATCACAATTATTTCAAAATCAGAATCACGCGTTCCTTGTGAAAGCGAATTGATACAGTCGCCAATTTCCGATTCGCTGTTCCATGTAACAATGATGACTGATAATTTCTTCTTATCAGGCATTCTTTGTAGAGGGCATCGCTTTCGAAATGAAATTGTTCAAGTCGGTGAATTCATCTTCAGGAATGTTTCTTCTCAATGATTCCTTCTCTTCATTCCAGAATTTTTTCATTCCTTCAATATCTCCCTTTGCATAATAATTTACAATTACTTCGGCTGCCTCCCGGTACAGCGGATAAGCCATGTTCACAGGCTGCATTCCCATTTCAACTTTCCTCTTTAACCCGTAATATTTCTCAAGAAGGTCTTCAATTTTCTTGCCGTAAAAATCACCGAACTTCGAATTCTCTTCAACCAGTTTGCTTCCTTCAAACTTGTAAATTTCCTTGACGAAATCAATCGCATTGACTGCAGGCATTACTCCGTAAAATAAATCCGAAACTATAATCTCTTTCTTACCGTCATTCTTGATGTCAACAATCTCCGGAGCCCCTGCATCAAAATATTTGACAAGATTAACTTTCCCGGAATCATTCATTGCAAAAACAAACATTCCCCTCGATGCAATCTTATCATTGCCTCCAAAATCTGTCTCCAACAGTATCTGCTTCTTTCCGTCATCATTCATACTGACGAAGCTGCAGGATTTTGAGTAATCAACCGTATCCGACAGGATTTTCAAGTACGCGCCTTTCGATTTATCAAGCGAAAATATTTCAATCATGTCAAAGTTGTAATAGTCATTGTACTTGTCTGCAGTATCCTTAGAAACGCTAAGAACGATTATCTCCTTAACGCTGTCATTATTAAGATCTTCTTTTTCAATCTTGAAAATATTTCTCGGCTTTTGGTATTCGATTCTTAATTCAGCTCCATGCTCCTTCACTCCTGCAGAATTCAGACTCTCCTTTTGCTTCCCCTCTTTCTGTTCAGGAACCTTTTCTGTTTCCTTTCCTCTTTGCTTGCTGCAGGAGAAAAGCATTATAGCTGCAAATACAAGTATGGTGATCTTAATTAATTTCATTGATTCAGTTTGTTAATTTGATTCAATCCTTCTAACCGAGTTTAAAAGCAATGTTCGCATACCCGGATCAGTTGTCTTTGACTCCATATCGCGAAGCAACTGTGCAGCATTGCTGTCCTTTGAATACGAGAGCAAGTTTATGAGTGCACGTTTGACAAATAAAAAATTATAATCGGCGTATTTCATCGCAAGTGATTTGACATCTTCATCTCCGGCATATTTTACGAGGGCATAAAGCGCTGTAGTACGAAGTGAACCGCTGACATCAATTCCAAACGCGTATCCCATCAGGATATTTTTAATTCTCTCATCGCCCAAGCTGTCGTCCGCAGCAATAAGTGCCCCGATAACAGCAGATTGAATAACATCCCTATGTGAGGTTCTTCCGGCAAATGGAGCAACCGCATCATAAATTTTTTCATGCGAAAGACATACGGCAAGAGCAGAAATCCCTTCTGCTATAAGGTAATCAATGGTTTCGTTACGAACTTTATCCAGAATGAAATCCGCATCTTCCTGCCTCTTAGATTTGCCAAGCGCACGAATAATCTCGCGTTTCACTCTTGAACTTGTCTGCATTTCATAAGAATCACGCAAAACTTTTCCTGTGCGGTCAAGAACATAATCTGCACCAAGAACTTTCGCAGCTTCAACTCTTACTCCCCAGAACGAATCTTTGTTCAAGGCTTCGTCCAGCAGTCTGACGGCTGCAATCTGATCAATAGTAATCGGAGGCTTTCCTGCCGTGTTTGAATTGTCACCTTGCAAATATATTTTCATTCCGCGAAGTGCTGTCATTCTGTCAACTGCCTTTTCACTCAATCTGTATTGAGCTTCCCAGTCCGAAAACGGTTTCTCAAAATGATTTTTATCAAGAATATAATTCCCGCAATCGAAGACAACCATCTCCGGTGCGGACTTAAGAGGCAGATTAAATGTCTCCTCTTTCTTACTAATCATTATCGTTTCAATTGCATCTTCTGATGAATTCTTCAGCCTTATATCAACAGGCAACAAAAAAACCGATGTCAGTGAATCAATCTTTTGAATTTGTTTAACATTCAACTCCACAGTTTTTGTTTTAGCATTGTAAACATAACTTGTTTGAAATTCCGGTGATCCGGCTTTCCAAATCCACTGCGTAAACATCTTCTTCAGATTATCAGATGAAATCTTCTCATTCTTATTAGCAACAATGAATTCATCAAGAAGATTGACTGATTCAACATTTTTGAATTTATACTTCTTAAGATAGTTTGCAAGAGCCGGAAAGAATTCCTTTCCAAGAATATGTCTGAATGAATTCAGAATTACCGATCCCTTGTCATAGACATTGGTAGTTACATTTCCATAACCTGCCCACACAGGATATCTTCCTATAATCGAATCAATCCTTAATGATCCATCCCCCTCTTTCAGAACTTCATAATCTAATTCATCTTCGCCGGCAGAAATTTCTTTCCAGATATCAGCAGAATATGTTGCAAAGCTTTCATTGAGCCACAACTCCTTCCAGTTTGCACAAGTAACAAGATCCCCCCACCACTGATGCGCAAGCTCATGTGAGACTGTACTTTCCGATGTATAATCATTTTCGACTTCAGGAGAAAAAATGACACGCTTGTTGAGGACAGTTGCTGTAACATTTTCCATTCCTCCAAAAATAAAATCTTCTACTACCACTTCTGCATATTTATTCCACGGATATTCATATTCAAATTTTTCGGAAAACCCTTTCATCATGCGGCTCACATTTCTGAATGAATATTGAGCATCACCATAATTTATGTTCTGATCAACGTAGGAATAAACCGGAGCGTTAGCAGTTTCATCCGAAATGACATTAAAGTCTCCGACAGCAAGCATTATGAGGTACGTAGAGTTCGGCTTATCCATAACCCAATGGTCGCGTTTCATATTTGTCCCGGAAATCACATCTGAAAAATCCAGATATCCGTTTGATAAAGTCTTATACTTATTTTCAACGGTTATGAACAATTCAAAAGTAGCTTTGTCATTAGGATAATCATAAACCGGAATCCAGTATCTGTTATCTTCATCTTCGCCTTGAGTCCATATTTGATAAGGCATGGATGGATTAAGTTCAGTCGGATAAATAAAGTAAAGTCCTCTTTGAGGTACGCAAGTATAATCTATGGTGTAGGTCAAAGTATCGTTGGGAGTATATTCCTTTTCTGTTTTCACCGTAATTTTTTTGTTGTCGTAATCATAGTTCAAATCTCTTTCCGATTCATCCCGAATGTAGTTAATGTTAAATCCGACGGCATCAATCTCAAACTTATTGAGACCGGATGCGAGAGGAACGATACTCGTCTTCACATTTCCTATGACCTCTTTTTTATCCCGGTCAAAAGAAATATCAATTGTAATGTGAGTTACATCATATATTCTTACCCGCTCATTTTCCGGAACTTGAATCATTCTTCCTTGAGCAATCAGAGCACCGGCACAAATGACCATTGAAAAAATAAATGCAACCGAACCGAAGAAAATTTTAGTATTCAATTTGAATGATTTCATCTTTTGTTACCAATGTATCTTTCAAAAAATTTTTGTCATCGCGTTTTGGAAAGTCAAGCATATACTGAAGGCCTCTGGATTCTTTTCTCTGCATGGCGCTGACTATAATTAAATAAGCAACTGTAACGAGGTTGCGGAGTTCCAGCAATTCGACATTCACCTTTGTCTTCCTGTAGAACTCTTCTATTTCTTCCATCATCATTTTCATTCTTCTGAATGCACGTTCCAGTCTTATTGTATTACGCACAATCCCGATATAATCGCTCATCAATTCTTTTATCTCTTTTTTGTTATGGGAAACAAGAATCCATTCTTCCGCATTCTCCGTACCTTCTTCATTCCAGTCATAGACTTCATCATAAATTTTTGAGAGATTGATTTTGTCTGATGCTCTGCCGTTATTTTTTTTGTTGTATTGTGATGCGATACTTTCAAATATTGCATTCGAAAAAACCATTGCTTCAAGAAGAGAATTTGAAGCAAGTCTGTTAGCGCCATGAACGCCCGTCATTGCAGCCTCTCCGGTTGCATACAGGTTTTTTAAATTAGTCCTGCCATGAAGATCTGTCTTTATTCCTCCGCATGAATAATGAGCTGCAGGGACAACGGGGATCATTTCCTTTGTTATTTCAATTCCTTTCGACAGGCAATGTTTGTAAATGTTGGGAAACTCCTTCTTAATTCGTTTTTCACCGATAGAACGGAGATCAAGGCAGACATAGGGAGCACCGCTTTTTTTCATTTCACTGTCAATAGCTCTGGCAACAATATCTCTCGGGGCAAGCGATTTTCTTCTGTCATACTTTTGCATAAATTCTTTGCCTTCAATTGTTTTAAGCACAGCTCCTGCTCCCCGAACTGCTTCAGAAATCAGGAACACCTGTCCCGTCGAGGAGTTTTTGAGATCATGTTCATAAAGAGTAGTGGGATGGAATTGTATGAATTCCATATTTGCGATCTCGCAGCCGGCTCTGAATCCCATTGCTACTCCGTCACCGGTTGCAATCGCTGGATTAGTGGTATGCATATAAACCTGACCCAGCCCGCCTGTTGCAATGATTGTTTTGGCTGCTACAATCTTCTCGATCTTATTTGACCTGACATTAAGCGCATAAATACCATAACAATTTTCATGTTGACGATTAACTGATTTTACGTTTTTTCCGGTGAGCAGGTCTATTGCAAAATAATATTCGTAGATCTTTACATTTCTGTTCGAAGAAATTTTCTTTAGAAGTGTCCGTTCAATCTCTTTACCTGTGAGATCTTTTGAGTGAACTATCCTATTCCTTGAATGTCCTCCTTCTTTTCCGAGGTCAAACTTTCCGTTGTTTCGTGAAAAGTTTGCTCCGAATTCAATAAGTTCTCTTATTCTGTCCGGTCCTTCATAAACAATTTTCTCAACCGCTTCGGTATTACAAAGACCGGCGCCACATTCGAGAGTATCTTTTATGTGGAGTTCAAAATTATCATTTGAGTCAAGCACAGCCGCTATTCCACCTTGGGCATAGTTTGTATTGGACTCGGCTTTTTGCTTTTTAGTAATAATAGAAACTTTGCCGTATCTTCCGAGTTTCAGCCCCAGAGACAAACCCGCAATACCGCTGCCAATAATGAGAAAGTCCGTAATCACTGCCAAATTTGTAAGTAAATTTACTTACAATTAAAAGTTATTCAAAGGCAGTTTCAATTCAATTTAAGATTACGGACTAGCAGCGGAATCAGGTGTTGCGAATCAAAACTTAGACTCACGTCTGAAGTTATTTATTCTTCTTATGATGTTTGCCATTGTGATGCATCGAATTCAGTTTCTCAATTTGATCTTTGGTAAGGACACTTTCGATCTGCTTGTAGAAGGAAGATCTGCCCTGTTTCTTCATTTCCTTTCTGCCTTCCTTATCAGTTGTTTTCAACTTTGCTTTGTTGTCAGCCATTTCCCGTGTGTGATTCAGGGCCATGTCGTAGACTTGCTTGTATTGATCATCTGTAAGCGAGAGTTGAGTTTTCAATTTGTCTGTAATCTTTGTCGCAGTTTCTTCCGGGCTTTTTGTGGAGTGTTCTTTCTGGCTGTATGACTTTCCGGCAAGCAGCATAACAGCAATCATCACCATGATTGATGACACTAATAATCTTTTCATTTTTTTTGATTTAAATTGTTAAATACACATTTAAGACAAGTGAAAATAATAATGGTTTAAAATGAATGTAATGCCATGAAAATTGTTTCACCGACCGCGAAGATAATTTATGCGATTGAACAAGGGAAATAATTTCCTTATATTTGCATACATCGCGGGGTGGAGCAGTTGGTAGCTCGTCGGGCTCATAACCCGAAGGTCGAAGGTTCAAGTCCTTCTCCCGCTACAAAAGTCAGAAGCCTTGTCAATTAAATTGGCAAGGCTTTCTGTTTTGGTTCAGTCTCGAGATTGCTTGAGATCAGCACTTTATGTTAAGCCGTGATTCGTCCATACTAACCGTTAGTAAAGTTGGTGCATTAGTAACATGAGTAAAAGTAATCGAATTGATTTTACAGATATATAAAATTAATTTTGAATTAATTATACAAATCCAATCAATTCCGCACAATCAATGAAAATCATCGTTTGCGTTTCACTTGTTCCCGACAGCACCACAAAGGTTAAAATTGCCGATACAAAAAAATCAATAGACGAATCAGGAGTCAGTTTCATAATCAATCCCTATGATGAATTTGCCGTAGAAGAAGCCCTAAGGCTGAAGGAAAAAAACGGCGGTGAGGTAACAGCAGTATCATACGGCACCGACAAATCAAAGGAAGCCATAAAGAAGGCATTTCAAATGGGAGCCGACAAAGGCGTATTCATAAAAGCTGCCGATTCAAACTATGACAGTTTTTCAACAGCAAAGAATCTTTCCGATTATCTGAAATCCCAGAATGCCGACATAATTTTATTTGGCAAACAATCAATTGACTTCGACGGAATGCTGATCCCGTCAATGGTATCAGAATTATTAAATCTTCCTTGCATCAGTGTCGTTGTTAAACTTGATATTGAAAACGGAAAAGTTATTGCTGAACGTGAGATAGAAGGCGGCAAAGAGATTGTTGAGTCATCAATGCCAATCGTAATAGGCGCCCAGAAGGGAATTAACGAACCGCGTTATCCTAATCTCAAAAGCATTATGGCAGCTAAAAGCAAACCCATCGAGGAAATCCCGCAGACATATTCCGGAAACAAAGTTGAAATTACGGAGATGAAACTTCCTCCAACGAAATCTTCAGGAAAAATTTTCACCAACGGAAAGGATGATGTCAGTGAGTTAGTAAGACTATTAAGAGAAGAAGCGAAAGTCATATAGATAAATTAAAAAAAGAATAAGGTTAAATCATGCCCGGCAAAATTTTAGCATTCGCAGAATCCAAAGAAGGAAAGTTTAAGAATTCTGCATTTGAAGTCGTAAGTGAAGCGAGCAAAATCGCTTCTGAAACAGGTTCAGAACTGATAGTATTTGCAATCGGAACAGTGATGGAACAAGAAGCGAAAGTTCTCGCCAAATACGGTGCGGTAAATTTTTATTACACGGATTTGAATGAACTCAATTCTAAATCTGCAAAACAGAATTTCATTTACTCGCCTTCTGCATTTGCAAAAGCTGTCAGCAACTTTGCCAAGTCAATGAATGCAAGCACTATTCTTCTCTCTGCAACATCATTAGGCAAAGATCTTGCAGGAAGAATAGCGATTCAAACAGATTCTACTGTCTTCAATGATTGCGTTGATATCAAAACTGAAGGAGGAAAAATAACCGCATCACGTCCTGTATTTGCGGGAAAGAGCATAGTTGATATCAGGACAGATTCAGATAAGATCACACTTTCACTTCGCCCTAATGTTTTCAAACCGCACGTAGGCGACAATGATAAGATTGAAATTCACAAAGTGGATGTAGACTCACTCGGAATATCCGATGCAGATTTTTCATCTGTCGTCAAAGAGGTAGTTGTCAGCAGCGAGAAGCTTGACGTTGCGGAAGCAGACAGAATTGTATCGGGAGGAAGAGGTCTTAGGGGTCCGGAAAATTTCAAAATGATTGAGGAACTTGCAGCCGCAATCGGCGGGGCAACGGGTGCATCACGAGCCGTTGTTGATGCGGGTTGGAGACCTCATTCGGAGCAAGTTGGTCAAACAGGAAAAACCGTCTCTCCCAGTCTCTACATTGCCTGCGGCATCAGCGGTGCGATCCAGCATCTGGCAGGAATGTCTTCTGCCAAATGCATCGTTGCAATTAACAAGGATAAAGATGCACCGATATTTCAAATAGCAAACTATGGTATTGTCGGGGATGTGTTTGAAATTCTCCCGGCGCTTACAGAAGAATTCAAAAAAGTTGTTTCAAAGTAGTAACCGTATAAATCTATTTGGTCCTTTCATAATTTCATAGAACGAAATCGGGTAGAAAGAATTTGCAAGAACTTCTTTACGGGAATTTTCATTCCGAGAATTACAAATTTTTCAATAAGAAACGAAAAAAAATTTCGGGTGCAGCAGCAAGTTGCTCTAAGTTGTTCAAAGTTGCTCAAGTGTAAATAATTTCTATTGTATATACGAAACTTTTAAATTAGCTTAGAAGTATTAGAACTTAAGCAAGAATTAAAATTAAAAATGGATAATTCCCAGGATAATATTCAGGTAGATATATTCGGATTGTCGCTGACACCTTCAATAAGCGGCGGAGGATACGCAATAATTTTGAAAGAAGTTTCCGGCAACAGAAGGCTGCCGATAATTATAGGACAGTATGAAGCGCAGTCTATTGCGCTGGAGCTCGAAGGTATCAAGCCGCCAAGACCGCTTACACACGACCTCCTTAAAGAAGTAATTGAAACCTTCGGCTATTCCGTAAACTACATTGTAATAAATGAACTTCGTGATTCAACCTTTTATGCAAAGATAAAATTTGATTCAACAAGCATTGATGAAATTGATGCAAGACCTTCCGATGCAATTGCAGTAGCTCTGAAATTTTCATCGCCTATTTATGTGAATTCGGAGATCATGGATGAAGTAGGATTTATTCCTGATTATGATGAACAAGTTTTGCCTAAACAGGAAGGTGAATTTGAAGAGTCCGAAAGTGATCTTAACCCTGATCCGATAAAATCAAAACCGGTGGAGACAAAGAATCTTTCAAACAAGGAAAAGAAACTCTTGCAATTGAGAACTGATCTGGATGAGGCAATCACGAGAGAGGATTATGAAAAAGCTGCACAGCTTAGAGATGAAATCCGCAAGCTCGAAATTTCCAATCTTAACTAAGAACTTGTTCATGAGAAAAATTTTCTAAAACAAAATACAACTAATACAACTAATACAACTAATACAACTAAGTGAAGAAAATCCTTATTTATGTTACATTAGCTTTAACTTTACTTCTTCCAGCATCAAATTCCTTTTCTCAAAATCTTTATTCCGGCAGTTTTCTGCCTTCACTAAAATTAAACAACAAACAGTCGCCTCTTTCAAAAAATGATATTCCTTCATCGGGAGCATCGGCAGGTTTCAATCTTGGAGTTGGCTCGATAGAAGGCGATGTTGCATTTGCGATTGGCGCGTTCATTGAATTTAAGGCAAAGGGAATTGCATTTGTTCCACAGACAAATTACTGGAAAGCAAAAGATCAGAAATCGAATTTCGAAATTGCCGGGCTTGCAAGATTTTCTCTTTCGGAAAAGCCCGTGATACCTTATATAGACGGCGGTCTTGGCATTAATTTTTACAATTCAGAGAAAGAAGATTTCACGAAGCTTAGCATAATAGCAGGCGGTGGCGTAGAGCTTACAAATGTAAGCAGTTCATTCAGTCTCCTTTTTGACGGTAAGTATAAACTCATCGTCAGTGACAAGGGAAATCTTTCGTGTTTTATTTTTACTGTCGGCATGAAGTTTCCGTTTAAATAATCTTAAATAGAAATTATTTTTATTGCGTAAAGGAGATTGTTTCTTTTACGCAATTTTTATTTGGAGAAATTGAAGAATCTTCTTCTTGACATAGGCAATTCGACAATTAAAATCGGAATTGGAAGCGTCGCTAATGGAAGCACCGTAAAACTTTACAAAAGGTTCGATTACGATAAGAAATCTTTTTCAAAGGATCTGAAAAATAATTTCCCTTCGCAATTATACAAGAACGACATTTCAAAAGTAGGCATATCAGTTTTAAATAAGGAGAATCATGCAAAGCTCAATATTTTTTTTAAAGACAGATTCGAAATAAAACCAATTTTTATCAGTTCTAAAATAAGATTACCTGTAGAGATTGATTATTCGAGAAGTCTCGGCAATGACAGAATTTGCAGTGCATGTGCAGCTTCGCAGGAACACCGGTACAGAAACATTCTTGTCGTTGATTTCGGAACTGCAACTACATTTACATTAATTGTAAACAAGATAATTAAAGGTGGACTCATTTCTCCGGGAATCGCAACTTCCATGAGATCGCTTTTTCAGAATACCGATCTTCCGAATGTCAGGAAGCCGAGTTTCCCTCCGAAATTAATTGCAAACAACTCCTTTGACAATATCAGATCGGGAGTAATGTACGGAGCATTGTTTTCCTGCGAGAGAATAATTAAAGAACTTTCAAAACAATACAGAAATCTTTTTGTAATATTCACCGGCGGATTCTCTAATGCAATTTTCGGCAAAACAAACCTGGCAGATAAAATTGACAGGCTGCTTGTGATTAAAGGAATAAATTATATTTTGAATTATGAAAGTGATCACAAAGGAAATAATCAAGACTACACGCGGGAACTGTGATATCATTAACATCACAGAGAGTGTTTTTTCCGTTTTGAAAGAGAGTAAAATGAAGGAAGGAAACTGCACAGTGTTTTCAATCGGTTCAACTGCCTCCATAACTACAATAGAATATGAACCCGGGCTAATTAAAGATCTGCCGAAACTTCTCGACAAGCTGATTCCTTCAGTCGGTAAATACAGCCACAATGATACATGGGGTGATGGAAATGGACACGCACATTTACGGTCATCAATAATCGGCACTTCAGTTTGCATTCCATTTATCAAGGGTGAGCTGCTTCTCGGAACCTGGCAGCAACTTGTTCTCATTGACTTCGACAACAGAACAAGAACCAGAAGAATCACCGTGCAATTAATCGGAGAGTAAAATACATGCAGTGAAAAAATATTTGCCATTCATACCCATTATATTAGTTGCTGCAGGTCTGCGTATTTATAATGTAGAAAGCAAGAACTTATGGTTTGATGAAGTTTACTCTTGGAAAATCTCGCAGGGCAGCATTAAGCAAATAATTATTGAAACTTCCGGAGATATTCATCCACCGCTATACTACTTGGTTTTGAAATACTGGAATATGCTTTCGGGCGATTCGGTATTTTCAATGAGAATGCTTAGCGTTCTCATCGGCATTCTGTCAATGATTTATCTCTTCCGTCTTTCGCTGCTGTTTACCGAAAGCAGATTTCAACAAATATTGATTTTGCTCATGTATGCCTTCTCTCCCTTGAACATATATTACTCACAGGAAGTGAGAATGCTCAATCTGAATCTATTATTATGCCTTGCAGGCGTTTATTACTTTTACTCATTTCTGAAGAAGTATAGTTTCAGAAACAGTTTTCTTTATGTGCTGTTTACATTACTCTCACTTTACACACATTACTTTGGATTCCTCATTTTGTTTACGGAAGTATTGGTAATGTTCATACGATTTTTTCAATCACGTCAGCGTGACCTGCTGAAGAGATACTTGATTTGTTTTTCGGTAATCAATCTTCTATATGTTCCCTGGTACAGAGTTTTTCTGGAACAGGTAACGAAGGGTCAGCCTTGGCGGAAGCAACAGACATTGAAAGAGACTTCCGAAGCAGTGATAACTTTTTTCAGAGAAATTTTTCTAAGCCCTTATGTCGCTTTCGAACCCATGACTGCGTACTATATCTCGACAGCCGCGGCAATATTCGTTGCCGTGTTAATGATATACTTTGTTTTCAGAATTTTCAATCAGAAAAACGCAGGTGAGAGCAACCGGGATACAATCATACTTTTTTTTCTCGTTCCGCTTTTGATAGCCTGGCTGATTTCATTCAATCAAAGCATTCTGCTTTCAAGATATCTTAGCATCATAGTCCCCTATCTCATACTATCAATCGTAATTTTTTCATTCAGAGATTTTAAGCAGAGAATTGCGACTGTCATCGTAATCGGTTTGCTCGCGGTCAGCATTTACGGAACGAAAATTTATTTTGGGAATAACTTCAAGAATAATGACTATAGGAAAATAATTTCATATCTCGAGAAAAACATCAGACAGGGTGATGAGATCATAGCGGAACCTCATTACATGGGTTGGAGTCTGGATTATTACATTTCTCACAGCAACACCACTCTGCCACACCCGCGCGTATTTGGATGGAATTTGCAAATGCAGACAGATTCACTATTCAGTTCCAAAGACATTAGTAACTTATGGGTCATTCTTGACTACTTATCACTTGACAAAGCGGGATACGATTCAATTCAAATGACAATGAAGGACAAAGGATACATTGTGGAAGAGTCGAAAACATTTTATCTGATGCCCGACAAAGTCAAAGTCTATTGCTTCCGGAAGTATGAATGAGGGGAAGGTTGCTTCAATTCGAGTTTCTTTCTGCATTCAGACTATCTTTATTTTTTGCAATAAATATTCTAATTTCATAGCCATTAAAAAAATTTATAACCGAAACTATTGCGCCCAAAGTGAGGATTCTTTTTCTTAAAATGAAATTTTTATTGAAGATTTTTATTGTCACAGTTCTTTTATCAACAGCCTATTTCAGTTCAGCTTTCTACTTTCCCGCGGACATACAGGATGATGTCAATAACAAATATACAACTGTCGGAAATATAGGATTGACTGTAACCAACTATGGCACGATTGGAAACGGGTTTACAAATTTTCCTGACCAGCCTTCATGCCAGTATCCGAAAAATTCCGGCATAGAAAATTTATTCGTTGGCGGAATCTGGATTGGCGGCTCAAAGCAAGGCATCATAAGAGTATCTACTGCCGCAGTTGATGTTTCCAACGCAAACAGAACAGAAGGATTTGAATTTACAAATGCTGCAGGTGCTGGAATTCTCGAAAGGTCATCTTTGCAGACTTCTCCGAATTACAGACCGGATGCCATATCTCATCAGGATTTTGTGTGCGAGTTCTTTGACACTAATCTGACTGTCAACGGAACGGTAATTCAAAACCACGAACCAATGGGACTGAAAGTGTTGCTCGAATCATATTGCTATGATTTCAATTTTGCAAACAACTGGGTAATACTTAATTATAAGATTGTTAATATCGGATATGTCGGAACCGGTAATATTCGCGACACATCTTCCATTGACAGTGTTTATGTCGGAATGTGGTGCGACGGTGTCGTCAGAAATACAAACATCACTCCCCCCGGTGGCTCTGCATTTTACAGTAAAGGTGCCGATGGTTATGACAGCACCAATCGAATGTGGTATGAGTATGATTACAATGGTGATCCGGGATTTACCGATACTTATGTTGCATTCAAGTTTTTAGGAATAACTCCAAAACCGCAAGGGTCTGATGTAACCAAGAATACGCGATTCACAATCTGGCAGTTCAGGAATACAACTGACCCGATTTATTTTTCTCCGCAGGTTGACAATGATGCAAGCGTCGGAGGGAAGTATCAGAAGATGATGGGATTTCTGAAAGTCAATCCTCCCGATTCGTTGAACAATCCGACGGTTCTTCCTTCGAGGAATGATGTATTGAGGCACACCCCGAGTAATCGCTCGACTCTTATTTCTTATGGTCCCGTTAAGAAAACAAACGGAGACAGATTTTCATTACGATACATACAGGATACAATCAACGCGGTATTCTCTGTAATTTGTGCAAAGAAATACGGAACAGATCCTACGACATGGGATTCCGGTTACCAAAGAACAAATCTAAATGTATCTGCTGAATGGGCTCAAAAGGCATACAACAATGGATACAAACTCCCTTCGCCTCCCGATCCTCCTAAAGTCGTTGCGGATATTAAGGACAAAAATGTTACACTATACTGGGCAGCGAATTCCGAAAGGTCTATAGATCCGATCTCAAATCTTCAGGACTTTGAGGGATACAGGGTATACAGAACCAATCCGGGAGCCGATTTGACGCTGAATCAGGATTTGCTTTCACAGATGAACATAGTCGGAGAATTTGACAGTGCGCATAATAATATCAGCAACAACACCGGATTTAATTACATTAAACTTCAATCTCCAAAGTTTTTTGACGGAGATACCACTCCTTATTATTACAAATTTGATTTTATAAATCAGCTCAACGGATTTCAGTATGTTTATTCCGTAACAGCATTTGATAAAGGAGACATTTCACAGAATCTTGAATCGCTTGAGAGTACCATACTTGGAAATTCGAGGAGAATAATAGTCGGAACACCTCCGAATAATAATGCAGGAGCTGAAGTAGGAGTATATCCCAATCCATATTATGGCAGCGCTGTCTGGGATGGAGGAGGAAACAAGAAAGAGTTGTTAAGAAAAATTTATTTTTACAACCTTCCTTCAAAATGCACGATATCAATATGGACGATTGCCGGAGACCTTGTTGACAAATTTGATCACGACGCTGCAACATACAATGGGAGTGACATTGAATGGTTCCGTACATTTTCAGACGGAACACAGAAGTTTGCAGGAGGTGAACATGCATGGGATCTTGTAACGAAGAATGAGCAGGCAATAGCATCTGGCTTGTATATGTTCACAGTGAGAGATTCCAATACAGGAGAAGTCAAGAAAGGAAAATTTGTAATTGTAAAATAGATTTTATCTAATGAAGAAATTTTGTTTGAATGAAAAAACGATCTTATAATTTAACATAAATAAATCATGAACAAGCTAAAATATTTACCTATTGTACTTGTAGCGGCTTACATTGCCTACTCATTAGGATTCAATATAATGAGATTGGGATTCACGCCGGTTACACTTCAGCAGGTTCAGACAAAACCTGTTGATTCGCTTTTACTGGGAAGAGACAAGTCTCCTCTTGAAGGAGATTCAGTTGAATTTGTAGCGAGAGTTGTCGCGCCACCAAAAGTCAGCCCGGCACATAATGATAACAGAACACTTTTGAGAGGTAGTAACAGTTGGACATGCTATGCACAGGACACATCAAACGGTCTGTGGGGAGGAATCGTAATCAGACAGGGAACGCGCGGACCTATTACAGGTATTGACTTCGTTGATTCAGGCCAGATTATTAAAGTCAGAGGAGTCATTCAAGAATTCGGTGCAACAAGCGGAAATAATTTTGCAAATTGTTTAACGCAGCTTGCGCTTGATACCGCGGCAGGATATACAATTACTCCTATTGGCGGAATCACAAAGAGACCTTCTCCGATTCCCGTGGAGATAAATGATTTCGCGCAGGGTGATTATCCCAATGGCGGAACAATCAACTACGTTGATGGAGAAAAGTATGAGGGAATGTATGTGGAAATCAGAAACGTAACAGTTGCGGGAAGTATTGGCAACAGGCAGCCGTGGAGTATATTAGATGATAACGGCAACAGAATGTATATAAGAGACTTTTCAAATTTCTTTTCAACCTCGCCTTCCGGTGACACTTTAAGATCATGGACACATCCGTCCATAGGAACGTTTGTTAATTATGTAAGAGGTGTTATAATTAATTCAAATAATGAAGGAGCATTCGGAAGCCAATTGCCTTATGTGCTTGTTCCGATTTATCCGAATGATTTAAGTCTTGGTAATGCTCCGCCGATTTTGTCGAGCCCAACAAGAAATCCCGGCGTACCGACTCCTTCGGACAGCGTTTCAGTAAGCGTAACAGCAACTGATCCCGGATTATCAGTTGCCACATTAAATGAAGTAAGAGTCTTCTGGAGAAATAACGGAGGCGCATTCTCAAGCAAATTGATGCCGCTGGTATCGGGAAATATTTTTTCCGCAAAGATGCCTCCTGCTTCGCTTGGAACTTTGGTTGAATATTTTGTAAGAGCCGAAGACAACAGCGGTGGAATTAAGACGCTTCCTTCCGATACCGCAAAGTCGAAACTGTTTTATATTGTGAGATCGAGCGACTCAATGTCGGTTCAGGACATACAGTTCTGTCCCAATAATGGCGGCAGATCTGCTTATGAAGGATTTGATGTAAGAGGTGTTGAAGGAATTGTTACTGCGGACACTTCCGATATTCCCGGAATTAACTTCACGAGTCCGGGCGGAAATCAGACTGCTCCGAGGAGAGTTTATATTCAGAATGGTCAGGGCGCATACAGCGGTATCTGGATCTCCGGAGGTCCGACTGACGTGCTTCATAAAGGCGACAAAGTCAGAGTCAAAGGAACTGTAGAAGAAAATTTCAGCGTGACAAGAATCAACATTACTTCAGCAAGCAATATTGTTGTGCTGTCAACAAACAATCCGCAGCCTTCGCCTGAAATACTTACGACATCGCAGATTCCTAATTCAGCAGCAGACGGACAAATTGATGTTGAAAAATGGGAAAGCGTTTATATCAGATACAACACGCCGATCACAATTAATTGCATTAATGCTGCTACAGGCGTGGCGTGCACTACATCCGAGCCCTTACCAGATACGACGTTCAGAAGAAACTTCGGCGAGATACTTGTCACAGATGCATCTTCTGTAAATGCGAGAATAGAATTGCAGGACGGAAGAAGTACATTTACAAATAACTGGGACGGAACGCAGAATCCTCCGCAGCCCGGCTTTACATTGCTGACAAAAAATGATATCATTTCTTATAGCGAAGGCATACTCTATTTCTCGTTCAGCAATTACAAACTTACTCCGAGAAAAAGACCGGACTTCGGTACAGTAACTCCGGTTGGAATTTCAAACATCAGCGAGAATGCGGAGAGTTTTTATCTGTCGCAGAATTATCCCAATCCGTTCAATCCGGTTACTGTAATAAAGTATAATATGCCCGCTTCAGGGAATGTTTCATTGAAGATTTATGACATGCTCGGAAGAGAGATTAAGAATCTTGTCAACGGCTTTGCCAATGCAGGAACATACACCATTAATTTCAACGGTTCTGAATTTGCAAGCGGTGTATATTTTTATAAACTTGAAGTTGACGGAAAGAGCGGAGAGAAGTTTATGATGACGAAGAAAATGATTTTGGTAAAGTAAATATCACCTATCCCCCTCCTGAAAAAAATACGGGAGGGGGAATAAGAGATATGAAGTTGATTCCTTATTTGAATATTTGTTGATTCTAAAAACATGACTTAAAATTATTGCATGACGAAGTTTTTACTGTTAGTGATTACCGGCTTGCTTGCATTGATGACACTATCCTGCAGCGATCCTGTTTCAAATAAAATTCCTAATCTTCCCCCGGATACTTTTCTTTCGTTATTTCCGGACAGCGTGATAGCTCCGGGTTCGACACTTAAAAAAATCAGGTGGTGGGGAGATGATCCCGACGGACTCGTAGCAGGTTTCAGAATTTCATTTGATTCCGTTAACTGGGGATATACCACGAAGAACGATAGCACATTCATACTTTCTATTAGCGGAAACGACAGCACATTCAGATTTTTCGCTGCATCGGTTGATAATCAGGGACTTATTGATCCCACACCTGCAACAAATCTTTACCCTGTTATCAACACTCCTCCTGAAGTTACTTTTGATGCAGGAACAGAAATTCCCGATTCTACTTACCCTGTTGCTTCATTCAAATGGACGGGAACAGACCTTGATGGAGATGAGACAATACGATATTATCAATATTCACTCAACGACACAAATAATTTCAGAAGAGTCAGCAGTACGGTAAATGTACTCACGCTGACACAGGACAGCGGACTTGCAATAAATTCAAATAACATTCTCTACTTGCGCGCAGAAGATAATGCGGGCGCATTGAGTCCAATTGTCAGAATGCCTGATACAAGCAGAACATGGTTTGTAAGACCGGTTACATCAAGGATTCTGATGATACGGGATATTCCTTCAATAGACATTCCGTCTGCAACACAGTATTTCTCAAATGCATTTGACACGATACATTATGACATATTGGACATAAAGTCCAACGGTGGCGCGCTTATTCCGAAGATTGTCAATCCAATGTTTATTAATACACTGAAACTTTATGACATTGTTTTCTGGATTGGGGGAAACGCATCACCGGCCAATGCAGCGAATTTTGATTTGGCACAACAGTCTCTCCCCTTCTATGTATTGACGGGAAAGAAATTATTTTTCAGTTCGGGATTTCAGGGTTCAGGTGTCAGCGGACAAGGCAGCCTTATTAACTTTGCTCCGGTTGACAGTGTAACTGCATGCTCTATTCCGTTTTACAGTCAGGGCAATCCGAATCTTACAGTCATTGACAACACTTATCCTGTCATTGGTTCGAGTACAGCAGTGTTTTCGGTCAAAGGACTTTATACAACAACCGGAGTTATTTTATATAAATATTTTCAGGCAGCCGGATGCTTTGATACAATCACAATTGCAATAAAAGATTCACAGACTAATCCGAAAAATATTTATTTTGATCTGCCTGTGTATATGCTCAACCGCGATCCACAAAATTCTAAGGCGCTGTTCAGGAGAATTTTTGTTGAAGAGTTCGGATATTGAGTTGATTTATTTTGAAATTGGAATGCTGTTCATTTTATTTGACGAAAAGGTTTTTGTATGAGATTTGATTGGGAGCTTTTCCCTTTTCATCATGAAAAATATATTGTACACTTTAGCTTGTAGATAAATTCAGAATTATACATGAAAAAATACTTACTGCTTTTATTTGTAACGTGTGTTTGTACCTGCTGTTATTCGCAGGAGGAATTCGGATACCTTTACGGTAAAGTAACTGATTCAGCAGGCATTCCGCTTGATGGTGTTACATTGAAGCTGAAAGGAACTTATCTTGGATCTGTATCAGTAGAAGATGGCTCATACAGGATAAACAACATTTCATTCGGAAGCTATACGCTTCAGGTTTCCTACGAAGGATTTAAGACAGTTGAATATACGGACATCAGAATTAATTCCGTCGAAGGAAAGGAAATGGATATTAAGCTGAAGTCAACATCTTTTTCCGTAGATCAAGAAATAGAAGTAGTCGGTGATCGTCCCTTAATGGATATCGAACAAACAAGCAGCAGTCACATTATATCGAGCGACGACATTAACAAATCAATAGTCACGGATGTTACTGATGTCATCACACAGCAAGCCGGCGTTGTGAAAGACGATAATGAGATTCACATACGTGGCGGAAGAAATTATGAGAACTCTTACCTCGTTGACGGAGTATCGGTGCAGGATCCGCTTTCAGGAACAGGTTACGGGCTTCAGCTTTCAGCAAACTCTGTAGAAGAAGTTGAAGTCATAACAGGCGGTTACAATGCCGAATACGGTCAGGCAACCAGCGGTGTTGTAAGCGTCAGAACTAAAGAAGGAAGATATGACGATTTAAACTTTTTCATTTCGTATAAGAGGGATAACTTTGGCGTAAATAAAAATTCCGGTTCAAGTTTCAACTCTGACATTCTTGAGATGAATCTAAGCGGACCGGAGCCCATTTCAAAGTATTTATTCAAATCGCTGGGAATAAAGCCTCCGGGAGAGATAACGCTTTTTGGAAGTTTCTTCATGGGATTGTCAGACGGATTTTTTATCAATAACGGAGGATACAAGGCAAGACAGGTGAAATCATCTATTTGGGGAGGGACAAGATTTTCCCCAAGACAGGATAACAACTGGTACTGGCTCGGGAAGGCAACGTGGAAAATTCAGCCTACAATGAAGCTTGGCTATTCATTCAACCAGTCAGTTTCAATTAACCAGAATTCAAGTTCGCTTCAGACAAATCTCGAATACGTAGAACCTTCTCCCGGTTATCAATATGATTTTCAAAAAATACTTGACAACGCACTGACATATACTCAAAACAGTTTTTTTCATACCGTTAACTGGACACATACAACCAGTCCAAAAACTTTTTATGAAATCAAGCTCAATAAATTTTTTACTCACTTAAGAGCTGATGCAAACGGAACAAACTGGGATCAGTATTCGGAGCCGTTTGACATTACAAAACCGCCGTTTCAATATTATTACATTGACAGCACACACACCGGAATCATTCCGGGCGACGGTTTCTATGATGTTGGAAATCC
>JBDHXH010000046.1:0-21605 GCA_039810605.1 Ignavibacteria bacterium
TGCAAATATAAGAAAATTATTTTTTCAAATTTTCATTTTACAGCCTAAAAATGAAAATACTTTTTGGACAGCCCCTTTTTTTAAAATAAACTCCATTCCGAAAGCAAGTACCTGAACAGTTCTTAAAAATAATTAATCGTAGCACAGGCTATTAGCCTGTGGAAATCCTCAAAAAACACAATGACAATTTTGAAAATCCGACTCGGCGAGACTTTTTAGACAGCCCCGGTTGGTTTCCGAACTTTCTCCTTATCATTTCCTGTTCTTCAAGAAACGTTATTTTCCTGTGGAAGGCTTTCTGATTTGAAATGAATGCATCAACTTTTTCCAAATCGGAAGGGCTTACTGAATATGCATCATAACTTTTTTGCCAAAGGAATTTAGTCTCTAAGAAATTATTTTCATTTACCCAATAAGAAGATTCACCCTTCACATTTTTGAGTATGCTTGCCAAAGGAAAATTTGGATTAAGTTGAAACAATACATGAATGTGATTCGCTATTCCATTTATGTTCTTCACCTTTGACACATATTCATCCTCAATTTTCATTCTAATGTGAGCGTACAAAAATTCCTCAAACTCCGGCAGAATTACTGGCACTAAGTCCCTTGTTCCAAAAAAAGTGTGAATCCAGATATTGGTCATACTGCTCATAGCATCTGCTCCTTTCGCAACGTTTACTTTATCATTCCTCATTTCAAAAACCGTTTAAAACGGTTTTTGAAAAATCCCCACACCCAAAATAATCAAAACTAATTCCATCTTCCCTTCATTTATTCCCCAAAATCCCTCTTCGCAAATATCTTCTCAATTTCACCTATCCTTTCCTCATCTTCTGAACTGCCCAATCTTATCTCTATTACCAGCTGATCCTTTTCAGGTGAAATGTTGTACCTCTTCTCCTTGTCGTTTGAAATTTCCTCTATAAGATCCTTGAAAAAATTACCTTCGAAAATTTTGTGATCCTTCTCTTTCGGAAAGTAAATAGAAATACTCCTGTTTCTTATCGTAATCTTTTCAACACCGAGACGGCTCACATCCGTTTTTATTTTAATGAGCCGGAGTAAATTGCTGACATCATCAAGATAATTTCCAAATCTGTCTTTCAATTCATTTTCAACCAACTTCAATTCGTCAGCAGTCTTTAATTCATATAATCTTCTGTATATGTTCAACCTTTCGGTGTCGTTGTTCACGTAATCCTTTGGGATCAATGCGTTAATGTCACTCTCTATAAGCGTGCTCTTCTCTTCAAGTTTCTTCTTTATGCTCTCGTTAATTTTTTGAAGTGAACTCTCATTCTTAAACAAATCCTTAAATTCATTTTCTTTCAACTCGAGAACTGCCTCTTCAATGACGTTTATGTACATGTCGAAACCTATCTCCTGCACAAATCCGCTCTGCTCTTTGCCGAGAAGATTGCCAACGCCGCGAATTTCCATGTCCCTCATCGCAAGGTGAAATCCTGATCCGAGTTCCGTAAAATCCTCGATTGCCTGAAGCCGCTTGACTGCCGTCTTCGTCAACTTTCCATTCGGAGGCGCAATCAAATAGGCAAACGCCTGAACATCGCTTCTCCCTACTCTGCCTCGCAACTGATATAATTCTGCAAGCCCGTATTTATCAGCATTGTTAATGATGATTGTATTTACGTTTGGAATATCAAGTCCTGATTCGATTATCTTTGTGCAAAGCAGTACATTAAGTTTTTTTTCAATGAAGTTTATTACAACGTCTTCAAGCTCCTTTCCTTCCATTTGTCCGTGTGCAATGCCAATCCTGGCTTCAGGAACGTAAGTCTTAATCAAATCACCGAGCGTATTTAGATTCTTAATCTTATCATTTACAAAATATACCTGACCTCCTCTGTTGATCTCGTTTCTGATTATTGATGAGATCTTGTCCCAGTCTAATTTCAATATTTCTGTGGCAATTGGTTTTCTGTTTTTCGGAGGAGTATTAATGATTGACAAATCCCGCGCGCCAAGTAAGGAAAAATTCAGAGTCCTCGGGATGGGCGTTGCTGTCAATGTAAGTGTATCAACATTCGGCTTTAGACTCCGCAGTTTTTCTTTTGCTTTCACTCCGAATCTTTGTTCCTCGTCAATTACAAGTAAACCAAGATCTTTGAATTTTATGTCTTTTGAAAGCAGCCTGTGAGTCCCTATCAGAATGTTTAGCTTTCCCTCTGATAATTTTCCAAGAATCTTCTTCTGATCCTTAGAACTCTTGAGTCTGGTAATATTTTCTACATCAACAGCGAAAGGAGAAAGCCTGTCTCTGAATGTATTGTAATGCTGCACCGCAAGGATCGTTGTCGGAACAAGCACCGCAACCTGCTTATTGTCCAGCACCGCTTTGAATGCAGCTCTTACTGCAACTTCCGTTTTTCCGAATCCTACATCACCGCATATAAGCCTGTCCATTGGATTTTCAGACTCCATATCTTCTTTGGTATCAACTGTCGCTTTGAATTGATCCGGTGTATCTTCATACATGAAATTCGCTTCAAGTTCCTTCTGCCAATGCGTATCTGCCCCGAATCTGAATCCCTTTTCTGATTTTCGCTTTGCATAAAGAATTATTAAATCCCTTGCAATGTCTTTAACTTGTTTCTTGGTCTTAGCTTTCAGGCGATCCCATTCGCCGCCACCCAGTTTCGTAAGCAAAGGAACATGTCCCTCATTCCCTGAATATTTTTTTATCAGTCCGATGCTGTTCAGATTGAGAAACAATGTATCGTTTCCGTGATAGGAGAGCACCGCAACTTCCTGACTGCTGTTGCCTACTTTGATTTTCTTCAATCCTGAATACTTAGCAATTCCGAAGTCTTTATGAACAACATAGTCCCCGTATTGCAGCTCTTTAAGCTCCCCGAATGTGAGCCCCTTGAACTTCTGTTTCCTCTTTTTAATCTGCTTGAAATATCTTCCGAAAATCTGATGCTCGGTATAAACGATAATCTTTGCATCATTCATAAGGAAACCATTATGAACTGATTCAGGGATTACTCTGAATTTATCTTTAATGCTAAATGAATCCGTCAGCACTTCGCGCGAGCCTGCTCGTTCGTGCATTTTTTCATCTTCTTCGATAATGTTTTCATCTTCAAAATCTTCAATGAGCTCTTTTATTCTGTCCGCTTGATGTTCATCCGATGACAATATGTAAATCTTGTAACCGTTTCTTGCATGTTCGCAAAGATTTTCATAAAGCGATTTCAGGTTTGAATAAAAATCAGGCTGACTTTTTGAATCGAACTTTATTTTAAATGAATTCTCTTCTTCCCGGATAAGTTGCGTCAGTGATGTTGAATAAATCATTGCATTATTTCTTCCTGCAAAAATGTTTTCGTCTTCAAGTTCAGAAAGAGTAATTCCCGGTTCATCAATTATTGTAAGCGCGTCATCGGGAAGGTAGTCAATGATTCTTTCTTCAAATTTTCTTTCGTCGTTTTCGTCATCACTTGTTGAAAGGTTAAGACTGATCTTAACCGAATCAATTTCTTTAACTGATCTCTGCGAATTGAGATCAAACTTACGGATGGATTCAACAGCATCGCCGAAGAATTCAATTCTGACCGGACTTTCCATGCTCTCGGCATAAATGTCCACGATCCCGCCTCTCACGGAGTAATCTCCCTCCTCATCCACAAAATCTTTCTTGTTAAAATGATACTTGTCAAGCGTCTCCATAAGCAAGTCAAAGCTGAATTGCTCACCTTTGACCAGCTCAATCATGGAAGAGTTGAATTCAGCTCTTGAAATAATTTTCTGATTAAGATCTTTCGCATTTGCAACAGCAATAAAATCGCCGCCACCTGACAATTCTATCAGAAGTTTTGAAACCGATTCACTGTCAGTCAACCCGGAAGCATAAGAAAAAATCCTGTCGGAACCTGTCAGAAGTTCGATGTCGTCATCAAGCTTTGCAACTCTGTCAACATCATAAGTGACAACAAGAATTTTCCTTTGAAATTTTTGATACAAATAGGAAATGATAAATGAAAGCAGCGAGCCGCTTACGCCGGTCAGTGCAATTTTTCTTTGTTGGGAAATTGTTTCCGAAAGCAACTTGAAATTAACGGAAAAATAAATATTTGAACTTAGAACTTCGAAGCTGTCCGTCATTGCATTTCTCCAAAGCCTTCTTCGAAAAATTTTACCATCTCTTCGCAAAGCTCCTTTTCATCTTCTCCTTCGAAACGCAATGTCAAAGTTGAACCTTGTTCTGCTGCAAGTGTCATGACACCAATAATGCTCTTTCCGTTCACTACAAAGCCCTCTCTGGAGATAAAGAAATCAGCCTTATACTTTGCGGCAATTCTGACAATGGTCGAAGCCGGACGCGTATGCATCCCGGCTTTGTTCACAATCGTTACCTCTTTTTCAATCATTGGCTTAAAATTAGGAATGAAATTGTTAAAAAATAATGGAGTAATTGTTGTAGCACTTCGTGTATGAATAGGAACATTCATGATTAGCAGATTCACAATTCATAATTGTTAAGACGATATGATTGCTAATTGAATAATATTTTTCTATTTTCATAAAAACAAAAACCAGGAGCCGCAAATGAAGACTTTAAAAGAACTCATCGGAGACAGACCTCTTCATTTTGTAAAAACAGGCATGAGCATCATTGATGTTTCAAAGTTCATGGGACTCCATAACATCGGTGCAGTACCTGTACTTGAACAGTCAGATAAACTCAATCTGAAAGGAATATTTTCCGAGCGTGATCTCCTCCGGAGATGCATTGCAAAGGAAGTTGATCTGTTCAATACTCCCATTGATGACATTATGACCAGAGACGTCATAGTCATTGAATCAGGTGATTCCCCTGAATACTGTCTTCAGATAATGAAGCAGGAAAACATCAGGCACATTCCCGTCATTGAGGGTCAGGAACTGATAGGAATGATATCAATGCGCGATCTGTTGCTGTATGATGTCACCGAAAAAGAGGAAAAAATTGAAATGCTGAACTCCTATATTCAATTCAGCGGTTGACCGCATTATAGAATTGTTACCTGCAAATCAATACACATAAATTAAAAATGAATTTAAGGGAAATACGAACGCTCGGAGAATTGAAGAAATCGGGCTACAAAGTTCTATCCGTCAAAGATGAATTAAGGAAAAACCTCATTGAAAAAATCAAGAATAAGAACACAATTTTTGAAGGCATTGTCGGATATGATAATACCGTAATCCCCTCGATAATAAATTCGCTTCTTGCAAAACATGACATAATTCTTCTCGGACTTCGTGGCCAGGCAAAGACAAAAATTGCAAGGATGATACCGGCTTTGCTCGATGAATATATTCCGATTGTAAAAGGATCTGAAATAAACGACAATCCTTATAGTCCCGTTTCGAAATTTGCCGCAGATTCAATTGCAGAAAATGGCGACGATACAGAACTGGAATGGATTTCACGCGAGCGGAGATACAGCGAGAAACTTGCTACCCCCGACGTGAACATTGCCGACCTGATCGGAGACATTGATCCGATTAAAGCTGCAAATCAGCGCCTGCACTACTCTCACGAGGGTGCTATCCATTTCGGAATTATTCCGAGGACAAACCGCGGTGTATTTGTAATCAACGAACTTCCGGATCTTCAGCCTCGTATTCAGGTTGGACTTCTCAATATCATGCAGGAAAAAGACATTCAGATACGAGGCTTTAACATCCGGTTTCCTCTTGATATACTTATGATATTTACTGCCAATCCGGAAGATTATACAAACCGCGGCAATATCATTACCCCGCTGAAAGACAGAATTGATTCGCAAATCATAACTCATTATCCGAGAAATCTCGAAGACGGTATTAAGATAACGGAGACTTATTCATGGACTGACAGAACCAGAAAAAGTAAAATTGTCATACCTTATTACTTTAGAGAAATTATTGAAATGACCGCAATACAGGCACGCTCGAGCGAGTTTGTTGATCAGAAATCCGGAGTGAGCGCAAGACTCACAATCTCATCCATAGAAAATCTGATCAGTAATGCGGAGCGAAGAGCAATAATGCATAACGACGAAATGATAATGCCCAGGATGTCAGATGTTATGTCAATGCTTCCGGGGATGACAGGGAAAGTAGAACTTGTTTTCGAAGGTGAGCAGGAGGGTGCAATCAAAGTTGCAAAGGCTCTGATTTCAAAATCAGTCCGGGAAATTTACAGAAAATATTTCCCCGATCCTTTGATGAAAAAGAAAAAGTCTGCGCAGGAGAAAGATCCCCCAAAAGATTCCTATGCGGAAATCGTGGAGTGGTTCCAGTTCGGCGGTAAGATTAATATCAGAGATGACATGCCGTTTAAAGAATATATTAAGGAGCTGCGGAAGGTTGATGGGCTTGAAAAGTTTGTGAAAAAATTCCCGCAGTACTATGAGAGTGAGTATGAACTTGCATCCCTCATGGAATTTGTTCTCGACGGTCTTCATCAAAATTCCAAAATTGCAAAAGATGAGATGGAATCCGGAATCAGTTACAAGGATATGGTCGAAAGCATGTTCTCACAGGGCGGAACCTACGGCGGTTATGAAGACGAATACTACAGATAAATTTTTTAATTGCCGATAAATACCTATTCAATTCAAAATAAGTTAAAATCTCAAATCCGTAACATTCCATTTTCTTTCTACAGTTGTTGTCAAAATAAAACTTCATCGTTATGAAATCATTGCTCATGAATTGCAAAGCATGGATTGCAAAAAATTCATTTGCAGATTCGGTTGCATTTGATTCGGAGTCGGGAAAAATTTTTTTTGTCGGCAATTTCAATGAAGCAAAGCAATCTGCAATAAAGTATGATGAAGTTGTTGATCTGGGAAAGAAGCTTGTTCTGCCTGCATTTACGGATGGTCATTGTCATTTTGTCGAGGGAGCTTATGTCAATTCACAACTCAACCTGCGTGAGGCTGCAACGAAAATAGATTTCGAAACAGAGATAAAAAAATTCAGACAGAACAACAGGAATAAATGGATACAGGGAGGCTTCTTCTCGGAATCAAATTTCACCGAAAAATTTTTACCGGACAAACAATTTCTCGACGAAATCTGCAATGATATCCCGGTCGTGATTTCTCGGTTCGATACTCACTCCGCATTTGCGAATTCCAAAGCGATAGAATTATCCGGCATTCTGAATTGCGATGCTAACTTTCCTTCAGAAGAACTTATACGCGATTCACGGAATGAATTAACAGGTGAGCTTAAAGAACGCGCCCGGCATTTTGTACTCGAAGCAATTCCGCCCCCTGCGATGAATGAACGACGGGAAGCCGCCGTTAACCTGATGAGAGAATTCCATGCCTGTGGCATAACTTCAATTTCTGATATTACACTTCCCGATGATCTCGAAGTTTATGCTGACATGATTGCAAACGATGTACTGCAACTTAACGTGGATGCAAGGTTACCATTTAAAGAATATCTTAACATTAAAAAATATTCAAAGGAATTTTTTCAATCTGATGTTATTAAATTCAAATCGTTGAAAGCCTTTTACGATGGCTCGCTATCAAGCAAGACAGCGCTCATGAGCGAGAACTATAAAGACACAGGATATGACGGAATGAAAACCGATTTTGTACAATCAGGTGATTTTGAAAAAATGTTTTTTGAAATTGACAATGCCGGTCTGCAAATGTCTGTTCATGCAATTGGTGACAAAGCAGTCTCTGATCTTCTTGACATGAATGAAATTCTCATTCAAAGACACGGCAAAAAAGATCGCCGTTTCAGAATTGAGCATGCACAGCACATTCAATCTGAAGACTTCCGCAGGTTCAAAGAATTAAGCATCATTGCATCTGTTCAGCCCTCACACCTCTTCAGCGATGCGAAGACCGCTTACGAGATTCTAACCGATTTCGAACTTGAGCACAATTATTCACAACTTTTTGATGTCGGCTCACGAGTTTGTTTTGGCACCGACTTTCCCGTCGTAAGTGAAAATCCCTTTGAAACAATTTATTATGCGATGACAAGAAAGGTTGCGGGATTTGAATCCGGCTTTGTAATTCGCAACCGGATTTCACTGGAAAATTGCCTTAAGGCATATACGATCGAGAATGCATTTGCCTCATTCAGGGAAAACGACCTGGGAAGTATTGCAACGGGAAAGTTTGCGGACTTGATTGTGCTCGAAGACAATCTGTTTGAAATGAAACCTGACGAAATACGTAATGCAAAAATCAGCAAGACCTTCTTTAAGGGAAAACCGGTCTATGAAAAGATTGCGTAGCTTGCCTTTCACGTTAACTTCCTTTTGATTCATCAAACTCTTCATCAATTAATAAAATCATTTTGAATTAAATTCCAATCACTCCATTGGAATAACAACGCTTTTAGAATCCGCTTACAAAGATGAAATGGTTCTCTTCCATAAAAAGTTTAGCCTTGTAACCTTTTCCATATTCATAGTCTCTAATTGAAAAAAAATAAATATAAAATTAAGATGAAAAAGTTAACTTTACTCTTTGCCTTATTCATTGCATCCGTGGCTGTCAACGCACAGCAAATGAATCACCCTTCGATGGATGAAAATACTTCAGTAAAAATGGCCCCTTTAATGGAAAATCCAAAAGTTCTTGAACTTAACAGAGTCATGAGGGAATTGTGGAATGCCCACATGTATTGGACACTAATCACCGTTGATGCATACTACAATGACCCCAAAGGTTTAAGTGCAAAACTTGATCGCTTGTTACAAAACCAAAAGGATATCGGTGCTGCAATTGTACCATATTATGGACAGGCCGCCGGTGACCAATTGGCAAAACTTTTGACCGAACATATACAATTAGCTGTTCCTGTTTTGAAAGCGGCAAAAGAAGACAACAAAGAAGACTTGGACAAGGCAGTTAAAAATTGGTATGCAAACGCGAAAGATATTGGTAGTTTTCTTGCTTCTGCAAATCCAAACAACTGGACTGCAGAAGAAACTCAAGGAGCTTTGGAAATGCACATCACCCATACAATAGCTTATTCAGTTAGCATCCTTAAAGGTGACTATACTCAATCCTTTGGAGGATTTGAAGAAGCGTTAAATCACATGATTTATCTGGCTGATGTATTGACCGAAGGGATAGTTAAACAGTTTCCTAATAAGTTCAATTAATGAGCTCAAATTTTCAATATCAAACCCTTGTTGAGGAAATAAAACTTGATGAGGGTTTGTCTTAAATATTTGTAGTTTCCAAAATGACAATCAAACATCCGGTGTTTCCTCAATTCTGCATGCTTATTATTTCCGATGCCTTTTTATATGCGTTCATAAGATCCACCACGCCGCCTGACTTCGATATGCTAGAAAAATATTCTTTTGACATTTTGTCTTTCAGCTTAACCTTCAATCCATCATATTGTCTTGCTGAAGAAACTATCGCTTCCTTAAGTTGATTTGCCGTGATTCCGGGAAAGTATGATTTTAATACTGCTGCAATTCCCGATACTTCAGGCGCTGCCATGCTCGTTCCGTCAATTCTCTTATACTTTCCGTTTGGAATTGTTGAATTAATTTTTACTCCCGGCGCAAAAATATCAACCACTGTTTTTGAATAGTTGCTGAAAGGAGCTGCAAGATCAAATTTAACATTGTAATTTTCCGGGTCCATCTTCTGGCTCCACTGCTTCATCCAGGAACTTGCACCAACGACAATCATGTTTGAAAAATATTTTCTCTCACCGCCTTCTGTCATGTATTTCATTGGATAATTTTCTTTGTTAGATACATCATCTCCTTCATTCCCCGCTGACACAACAAACAGGACTCCTTTGTCTTCCGCGTATTTGATTGCATCAACAACAAACTCCGGATTCGGTGAGAAATATTTTCCGGCAGACATATTTATTATGTTTGCTCCGTTGTCAACAGCATACCTGATTGCATTGCCAATATCTTTGTCCCTTTCATCGCCCTCATTGGGAACAGCCCGAAGAAGCATGAGCTTTGCAAATGGTGCCTGCCCGTTCTTCTTCGAAGCAATGATTCCTGAAACGTGTGTGCCGTGAATTTCTTTCTTCTCGCTCACATCATTGCTGCCATAACTTTTATCAATCATCAGTTCAGGATTATCTCCGACCAGCAAATATGTATCCGTCGTATCGAAGAGGCATTCTTCCTTTGTCTTGTATTCCTCCTCGAGTTCAGTCAAATCTTCTTTGTCGGTTCCAAAAAGCAGATAGACTCCGAGGATCACGGAAGCTGCATCGCTGTATTTTCCTTCCAGCATATTGGAAATTTCCTGGAGCTTTCTGGGGTCGGTTGTTATGTTTTTTTCTCTCAAGACTCTTTCTGCTTTTTCAACATCAAGCAAAGTCTCGCTAATCCCCTGTCTCGTTGTAACTGTTTCATCTTTCTTTTTCTCATATATATCTTTGACTTTCATGAAATACGGGTCGTTCTCCGGAGTATTTTCTTTTTTCAATCTTTTATATTCTCTCGCAACTTCCAGAGAAAGATTTTTCGCATTGCCAAGAAAATTCCACCCGTGAAAATCATCAACATAGCCGTTGTTATCATCGTCAACTCCTGCAACGCCGTTTACTTCAACTTCATTATTCCAGATGTTATCTTTTAAATCCGGATGATCAATGTCAAAACCGGAGTCAATCACTGCAACAATTACATCCTGCCTTTGAGGAATGAAATCAAGTGTCTGAATATATTTATAAAAAGTTTTGGTGCGTGTTCCTTCGTAACCGTCGGTATCCGGATCAAGTTGATCCCAATCAGGAAGATCGCCTTTGTCTGCATTGTAAGCAATCCCTGTGTTCTCACGATCGTCACCTCGCAAAATATTTTGAGGAGTAAATGCAGATGCAGTTATAAATAATGCTGTTATAACCGTCAGGAAAAATAATTTGCCGAGCATGTTATGCAATTTCATATTACTAATACCATTAATTTTATATATTGAAACTCAAGTTAGATATAACCCTGAACATTTAGAAGTCCCAAAAAATTACAATCATCAACCAATCATAATTGATTCCCAATCATTCTGATATTTACAATGCATACAGGAAATTAGTTGACTCGGAGCTGGAGAATGTCATAAAACCCGGCGGTCCGAGGTCTCTGTATGATCCGGTAAAATACATACTTGATAGTGGAGGAAAGAGAATTCGTCCCGTGCTGCTGATGTTTGCGTGCGAATCGGCGGGAGGCAGCGCCGATGCGGCTTTGAATGCTGCGGTTGCAATTGAGATGCTGCACAACTTTACACTCGTTCACGACGATATCATGGATAATGCAGATTCAAGGCGCGGTATCAAAACGATTCACAAAAAGTGGAATGAGAATGTTGCAATTCTCGCCGGCGATCAGCTTATCGGACTTGCATATTCGCAATTGCTGAAGACAGATTCAATTCGCATTAAGGAAATAGTTGAAGTATTTACGGAGGGAATTATCGAAGTCTGTGAAGGACAGAGTTTTGACAAGGAATTCGAAAAAAGCGCAGATGTTTCAATTCCGGAATATCTTATGATGATAAGAAAGAAGACTTCGAAACTTCTTGAAGCATCAGCTCTTATTGGCGCAATTATCGGAGGAGCCTCCAAAGAGTCATTAATCAGCTTCCGTGATTATGCTTTGAATATCGGTCTCGCATTTCAAATCAGAGATGATCTCCTTGACATTGCCGCTGATGAAATTGAATTCGGAAAAAAGATTGGTGGCGACATCATCGAAGGCAAGAGAACTTTCCTCATTCTCAAAGCTGTTGAAGTTGTGAATCACATTCCCGACAGAAAAAAAATTTTATCGGTCATTGAAGGAAAAATTGCTGATTCGGCTACGATTAATTCCATCCGGGAAATCTATGAAAAATACGGGATCATGAATCTGGCAAGAAAGGAAATTGAAAAATATACAAAAGCAGCAGACGATTGTCTCAATTCGCTTCCTCAACAATATTACCGGGACAGACTGAAGTGGTTTTCCGAAATGCTGATGGGAAGATCCTTTTGATGTTTATTTGTAAATTAAGAATCAAAGATTATCTTTTGCGAACCGGAGTGCTTGCGCGTTTTGTCAGGACTAAAAATTTTTGGAAAGAATTTTTATATACACCTCCCACCCAAACCCCAGTTTGGGGGAGATTTTTCTAATCTCGGATCAGATTTTTGTTTTTGTTTGAAAAGTTTTGTCGTGCTAATTTTCATTGCGTCTTGTCAGGACTAAAAATTTTTGGAAAGAATTTTAGACATCAAAAATTTATATTGACTACATTACAGAGAGTTGCTCGAGTGGTTGAAGAGGCATGCCTGGAAAGTATGTTGGTGCGAAAGTGCCACGCGGGTTCGAATCCCGCACTCTCTGCTGTTTTGTTTTAAGCGTTGAGTTAGTCTGAACTTGTTTTAGTTACAATTTATTAAAAAATTAATAATTGGTAATTAAAAGCAACATACAGCTCGTAACGTGTCATCGCCTTCCCCACCGTTCATTCTTTTTCCGGGGGAAGCAGTTTCCCGTTTGTGCGCGATGCACAGGGATCTACATCGGTTATCTCTCCTATCCTTTTTTCATGTTTGATATAATAACACTTGGCTTGACGGCAACATTGATTCTGATTCTGCCTACTTTAATAGACGGATTTGTTCAGGCTTACACAAACAGAGAGAGTAATAATTGGACAAGACTGATTACCGGTATAATGTCCGGTATCGGTCAGATGTCACTAACCGCGATTATAGGAAAGTCATTGGGGTACTTCATAATTAATCATTTTCTATAAATCAAACAAAAACGAACATGGATCAAAATCAACCTCCTCAAGTTCCGCAGCCGCCACCACCTCCCACGGGGTCAGCACCGGCAGATAAACTAAGTGTTCCTCTTGTCATTCTATCTTTTTGCATTCCCAATTGCCGGCGCAATAATATGGCTCATTAAGAAAGACAAAGAACCTGCATCGGCTAAGACTGCATGCACGGCTGCAATAATCGGGTTCATAGTCGGTGTAGCGGGAAATCTGATGTATTCACTCTTCAACAGATAGCATAATTAGAAATAAAATAGATCCTATCAGTCATGATTGAATATAAAAATTCTGTTTCAGGAATTACACCGGCTATGATGAAAGGATTTTTTGAAGGATGGGAAAGGTGTCCCTCTGATGAGAAACTTCTTGAACTCATTGAAAACAGCGATTATAAACTGATTGCATTTGATAACAAGAATTCAATCGTAGCCGGCTTCATAACCGCAGTGAGTGATAACGTATTGTCTGCCTATATCCCTTTGCTCGAAGTCATTCCATCATACAGGGGAAATGGAATTGGAAGTGAACTCGTGAGGCGAATGCTCGAAACCCTTAAGAATTTTTATATGATTGATGTGGCCTGCGATAATGATCTGCAGCGCTTCTATGAAAAATTCGGAATGAAAAAATATTCCTCCATGATACTCCGCAATTATTCCAAACAAAGCGGATCGCCATAATCTTAAATCATCCTGATTTCCCGTCTTGCAATAGCTTGCAATAGAAAATCACATATACTCCAGCTTCACACCGTCTGTCAGAGGATGTGACTGACACGTGAGGATGTATCCTTCTTCTATTTCAGAATCGGAGAGCCCTTCGCGTTCATCCATTCTTACTTTACCCGAATAAAGTTTGGCGCGGCATGTTGTGCAGATTCCGCTTTTACATGAAAATGGCGGATCGAGATCGGCATCAAGCGCAGCATCGAGAATTGCTCTTTCAGGCGGAACGTTTATACTGTATTGATTTCCATCAAGAATAATTTTGACTTCCCGCTCCTTTAATGTGTCATCTTCCTCGCCCGCAGGAATGTATTCTTCGTGATGAACCGGAGCAGTAAAGTATTCGATGTGAATCTTTTCCTGTGGTATATCATTTTGAAGCAGCGCAGCTTTCACTATATTCATCATGGCTTCCGGTCCGCAAACAAAATATTCCGCAGCCCTACTTCTAGCTTCAGGAATCTCCAAAAGAATCTTATCAAGATCACCTTTGTTGATCATGCCTTTCAGACCCTTCCATTCATGCGAAGGCTCGGACAAAGTATAATGAATATTCAGCCTGTCTTGATTTTTCTCCGCGAGTTCGTCAAGTTCCCTGCGGAACATTATTCCATCTTCGGCTAAGTTACCATAATATAGAATTACTTTGCTCTTTGGTTCAACCGCAAGAACAGATTTCAGAATCGAAAACAGCGGAGTAATTCCGCTCCCACCGCCAATAAGGAAATAGGTCCTTTCATTTTCAGGATTCAATTCCGTAAAGAACTTTCCCTGCGGAGGATAAACTTCTATCACATCACCTTCCTTCAAATCATTATAAAGATAATTCGAAACTTTGCCGTTTCCTATTGCCTTCGATGCAATGACATGACCTTCGTAATAAGGAGAACTGCAAAGCGAATACTCACGGCGATATTTCTCACCGCCGATCTCAACTTGAATGGAAAGAAACTGACCTTGTATATATTTGAATATCTCCTTCAACTCGGAAGGTATTTCAAAGTAAACTGCAACAGCTTCCTTTGTGAGCTTTTCTATTCGTTTGACTTTAAGGGGATGGAGTTTTTTCAACTATAAAAATCCTAATTCGAGTTTTGCAACTTCAGACATCATTCTCTGATTCCACGGCGGATCAAATGTCAACTGCACCTTGCAATCGTGAACCATCGGATGCTCTTTGACTCTTTGTTCTACTTCGCCCGGAAGAATTCCTGCTACCGGACAAGATGGCGATGTCAATGTCATCACTATAAGCACGTCATGATTTTCTGCAACCTTAACGTCATACACGAGACCAAGCTCCCAGATGTCAACCGGAATCTCCGGATCATAACATGTCTTCAGAACCTTTATAACTTCTTCTTTTACTTCATCAATAGTATGAGATTTTGCAGGTGGAGTTATATCATTTACTTCCGAAGTGATCTCCTTCTCGTGTTCACCAATCTGCATATCTGCAGTTTCATTTTGCGCAACTTTCAGATCACTACCTTTTAGGTCGTCTTTAATTGCACTGTTTGGTTCTGTATCCACTTTTGTCTTTTTGGTGAAAAAATTCTTGATGTTAGTTAACAGATTGTCCGGCATAAGCTTCGGCATATTTTTTCATGTAATTAATCATTGCAGTCAAACCATTGGAACGGTTCGGCGATAAATGCTCCTTCATTCCGATCTTATCCAAGAAATCAAGCTTTGCATTCACAATATCTTCAGGCTTCTGATTTGAAAGAACCTTTATAAGCAATGCAATCAAACCCTTCGTTATCAAAGCATCGCTATCTGCTCTGTAAAACACTCTTCCTTTGTCTGCTTCAGCTTTAAGCCATACCTGCGACTGACAGCCCTTTACCTTATATTCATCTGTCTTATAGATCTCATCTATCAACGGAAGGTCCTTTCCCATTTCAATGAGATATTCATACTTTTGCATCCAGTCATCGAATATGCTGAACTCTTCGATAATGCTGTTCTCTATTTCGTGAATACTTTTTTTCAATGTTACAACTCTTTAATTTTGTAAATTCTTACAAGAACATTTTTTTCACTTTCTCGACTCCCTTAATCAAACTGTCAATTTCTTCCTTTGTATTATAAACCGCGAATGATGCTCTGACTGTTCCCGGAAGTTTATAACGCACTTCAATGAGCGGCTGCGTACAATGAAATCCTGTTCTCACCGCAATACCCATCTTGTCTAAAATCGTTCCTGTGTCATAAGGATGAACCCCTTCAACCAAAAAGGAAATAACTGGTGATTTCTTTTCAGCCTGTCCTATAAATTGAATTCCACCCAATTCAGTCAGCGACTTTTCCGCATAACATAGCAATTCATTTTCATGCGCTGCTATTTTATTTAATCCAATCCGGTTAATAAAATCAACTGCCGAACCCAGAGCAACAGCACCTTCGATATTCGGTGTTCCCGCTTCAAACTTATAGGGCAGATCATTATAAATTGTTTTCTCATAATCAACACTCTTTATCATTTCTCCTCCGCCTTGATATGGTCTCATCTTCTCGAGATATTTTTCCTTCGCATACAATACACCGATTCCTGTCGGACCGTACATTTTATGACCTGACAATGCAAGGAAATCGCAGTCAAGATTCTTTACATCAATTTTCAGATGAGGCGCAGCCTGCGCTGCATCAAGCATAACGGGAATACTGTGTGAATGCGCAATGTCAATGATGTCTTTCGCGGGATTTATTGTGCCGAGTGAATTAGATACATAAGCAACAGAAATAAATTTAGTCTTTCCATTGATCAAACTCTCAATCCTGTCCATTTCGAGTTCACCCTTGTCATTAACAGGAATGAACTTCAGCTTTGCCTTTTTTCTCTCGCAGATAATCCTCCATGGTATCAGGTTCGAATGATGTTCCATTTCAGAAACGAGCACTTCATCGCCTTCATTCAGATTGTCTTCAAGAAATGATGAAGCAACAAGATTTATGGATTCTGTTGTTCCTCTTGTAAAGACAATCTCCTTCGCGCTTGCGGCATTTATAAATTCTCTGACCTTTTCTCTTGCTTCTTCATAGGCTTCGGTAGCCCGTTCGCTTAATGTATGCACACCGCGATGTACGTTGCTGTTGATTGTCTCATAATAATTCGATATTGAATTGATAACTTCGGCAGGTTTCTGGTTCGTTGCTGCATTGTCAAAGTAGACAAGAGGCAATCCGTTAATCTTCTGATTCAGAATCGGGAATTCCGAGCGCACTTTATAAACATCAATCTTGTTAGGCAATATTTGAGCCGCAGTTTCCACGCAAATCAACTCCTCAATTTTTCCTGCAGCGTGTCCAACAAATTCTCACGGAGTGAATCTATCTTCACGGAATCAATGACATCGCTTGCAAATGCATTCAGAAGAAGAGCCTTTGCATCAGCTTCACTTATTCCTCTTGACCTAAGATAAAACATTTCTTCTTTGCTTAGCTGTCCTGAAGTTGCACCATGACTGCATTTGACATCATCTGCAAAAATCTCAAGCTGTGGTTTAGAATATATCGTGGCATCATCCGATAGCAGAATATTAGCGTTGGACTGGTAGGCATTGGTTTTCTGCGCATCGGCTCTCACCATGATTTTTCCGTTGAAGACACCTGTTGCATGGTCGCCAATGATCCCTTTATACAATTCATTGCTGAAACAATCACTCACAGCGTGGTCTGCCAGTGTATGATTGTCAACGTGCTCTTTCCCGTTGAGCAAATACAATCCGTAAAAATGACATTCCGTGTTTCCTCCCGCGAATACCGCGTTAAGGTTATTCCTCGTAATTGATCCTCCCCATGAAATTGTCGTGTTTGAATAGTAACTGTCCCTTTCCTGGCAAATCTGTGCGGTAGAAATCTGATAAGCCTTGTCGCCCTCACTTTGAATTTTGTAATGCTCTGTGCGTGAATTCATACCGCAGTAAACTTCGGCTACAATGTTTCCAAACGAATGCTTCTCTCCCAATGTGTGATAACTCTCTGCGATCACCGCTTCCGCACCTTCCTCAATCACATATAAATTTCTCTGCTGATACATATAATTCTCATTCCTTGCATCTGCAATATTAATTATGTGAACCGGCTGCATTAACTTAGTATTCTTCTTCACATAAACTACTGCTCCGTCATTAGCAATCGCCGTGTTCAATGCAATCAAACCGTCATTTTTGTAATCTGCATATTTTGCAAAGTGCTGTTCGATAATTTCATTGTGCTTTACTCTCGCATCGGGAAGATTCCCAATGTAAATTTTTTCATCCCCGGAAACTACTTTAGACAGTGACTCTGCAAAATTGCCGTTGACAAATACCAAAAGGTTCACATCGTTCTTGTCAAACAAAAAAGGCTCGATATCAGATTGTAAGACTTCGGTTCTTCCGGAAGGACTCTTGAATTCATGTTTAAGAATCGGACTGATGTTAGTATATTTCCATTCTTCCGACTTCCTGGATGGAAATCCCAGCTCCTCAAAATATGCAATGGCATCCTTTCTTATTCTGTTAAAATAAGATTTTGCTTCACCGTTGACTTGAGCTTCCATATTCCTGAAGTCTTCGAGAACCCTTATTTTCAAATCAATATTTTCTGTTGAAATCTTTTCCATTCTGTTTTTTTATTTACCGAATCCTTCATTGCAGTAATAAATCCTGAACAGCGGATTCAGATATAAATTTTTTATGGCGCAGCCTCTTCCAGATGTCCCGCTACCCAATCGTAACCATGCTCTTCAAGATGAAGCGCAAGATCTTTTCCGCCTGATTTTACTATCCTGCCTTCATACATAATATGTACAAAGTCGGGAACAATGTAATTCAATAATCTCTGATAGTGTGTAATTACTATGAAAGCATTTTCCTTCGTGCGTAGTTTGTTTACTCCGTCGGCAACAATGCGAAGAGCGTCTATGTCAAGTCCGGAATCTGTTTCATCAAGTATGGAGAGTTTCGGGTTCAGCATCGCAAGCTGAAATATTTCGTTGCGCTTTTTTTCCCCTCCCGAAAATCCGACATTAACATAACGGCTAAGCATCTCCGTTTCGATTTCAACGAGTTTCGCTTTCTCTTTTATCATCTTCAGAAACTCTACCGAACTCATGGGTTCTTCGCCTTTTGACTTCCTTATTTCGTTGACTGCCGTCTTGAGAAAATTAGTGTTTGACACACCGGGGATTTCTACAGGATATTGAAACGCCAGAAATATTCCCTCGCGCGCTCTGTCTTCAGGAGCGAGATCAAGAAGATTCTTCCCTTCATAGATCGCTTCGCCTCCTGTTACTTCGTAGCCTTCCCGTCCCGTAAGAACTGATGCAAGCGTGCTCTTCCCTGATCCGTTGGGTCCCATTATCGCGTGCACCTCGCCTTTGTTAATCTGAAGATTTATTCCTTTCAGAATTTCCTTTTCTTCAATTCGTGCCTTAAGATTTTTTATTGTTAACATCTGATTGTTTTTCGGCAGTTAGTTTGCTCTACCGGATTTATAAAATTTTAAATTGAATGTACACTGCATCTGTTGACTTAGCCGGACCATGCGCCAAGCAACTGGCGTATCGCAAGAATCTTTCCGAAGTGAACGGCATTATGAACCGCCAGACTGCTCAATACATCCCTCATCGTAAATCCCTTTTCAACTTCTCGGTCTATGTCTTCACCTGATTTTACATATTCAAAAATTCTTTCAACTCCATTCTGAAATTCAGACACAAGCTCTTCCCATTCTTCGATTGATTTCGGATTCTCTTCCGGAAATCTATGCCCTTCCTCCCAGGAATTGAATTTATCTTTATCGTTGCTGATTACCGCGTCCTGCCATTTCGTGAGATGCCAGAGTTCTCCATGTATAGAATGTGACATCCCTCCGGGAACTGTCGTCACCTGTTCAAGCGTCAAACCGGAAAGGAGTTCTTTCCTCTAAGGATATTCACCATCGGAAAATAGATGCCGCCAATTATTGATTGATATATTTATCTCCGAATCCACAGGTATTCAATCTGTAATTAAAGAATAATGAAATAATTTATCCGACACTCCCTTCAAGAGATATCGCCAGAAGTTTCTGCGCTTCAACTGCAAATTCCATAGGAAGTTGATTCAATACCTCTTTCGCATAGCCATTAACAATCAATGCGACAGCATCCTCTTCGGAAATTCCTCTTTGATTGCAATAGAACATAATGTCCTCGCCGATTTTTGAAGTTGTCGCTTCGTGTTCAACCTGCGCAGAAGAATTTTTAATGTCAAAATACGGAAATGTATGAGCTCCGCATTTATCTCCCATAAGCAATGAATCGCATTGCGAAAAATTTCTTGCATTCTCCGCACGCTTGCTCACCTGAACAAGTCCTCTGTAACTGTTGTTGCTTCTTCCTGCGGATATTCCCTTTGATACAATTCTGCTCTTTGTATTTTTTCCGATATGATGCATCTTCGTGCCTGTATCTGCTTGCTGAAAATTGTTTGTCAGTGCAACCGAATAAAATTCTCCGATTGAATTGTCGCCTTTAAGTATTATACTCGGATACTTCCATGTGATTGATGATCCTGTTTCAACCTGTGTCCATGAAATTTTGGAATTGTCTCCGAAACAAATTCCTCTCTTCGTTACAAAATTGTATATGCCTCCCCTGCCTTCTTTGTCACCGGGATACCAGTTCTGAACAGTAGAATATTTTATCTCCGCATCCTTAAGCGCAATCAATTCCACAACGGCCGCGTGCAATTGATTTTCATCACGCATCGGAGCCGTGCATCCTTCGAGATAACTCACATAACTTCCTTCATCTGCTACTATCAGTGTCCGTTCAAACTGACCGGAATTCTCGGCATTAATCCTGAAATATGTTGAAAGCTCCATAGGACACCTTACACCCTTCGGTATATAAACAAACGAGCCGTCCGTAAACACTGCTGAATTCAAAGCAGCGAAAAAATTGTCCGATTGTGGTACAACAGATCCGATATACTGCTTTACCAAATCAGAATGATTTTCAATCGCTTCGCTCATTGAACAAAAAATAATCCCAAGCTCTGCCAACTTTTCTTTGTACGTTGTCGCAACCGACACGCTGTCCATCACGGCATCAACAGCAACTCCGGCGAGTATCAACTGTTCCTCAAGCGGAATCCCCAGACGTTCGTAAGTATTCTTAATTGCGGGATCAAGCTCATCAAGACTCTTTAGTTTCTTCTTTTGTTTCGGTGCGGCATAGTAGATAATATCCTGGTAATCAATCGGACCGTAATGAATGTTTGCCCACTTCGGCTCTTTCATCTCCAGCCAGAGCTTGTATGCTTTCAACCTCCACTCGAGCATGAACTCCGGTTCGTTTTTCTTTTTTGAAATAAGCGCGATGATATCTTCATTCAGTCCCTTCGGTGCAAGCTCCATTTCGACATCAGTCACAAAGCCGTACTTGTAATCACTTGACGTAACTTTTTCGAGAATATCGGTTTCGTTTGCCATAAACTTATTGAATTTGGACTAAATTAGTCTTATTTGATTTAAAAAAAAAGGAAGTTCGTCAAATAGATTGGAATTTCAGGCAGTGTTCGTGCATTTTGTACCGGGAGAGGGATTTGAACCCCCGACCTGCGGATTATGATTCCGACGCTCTAACCAACTGAGCTATCCCGGCAAATTGTAAAAAATATGAATTTACATGTATTGAATTTTTTATTCAATACAATTTGCCTGACTCGTGTTGAAACTAATCAAAACCAATCACATCAGTTCAAACAGTTCGAGTTATGAAAGTCTTGTCAAAGCCTTTGCGGGCTTTGCCGTCTTTGAGAGCTCTACGTGAAATATATTCTAAAAGAACCTTATAGGCGTGATTTAATTTACCATATCGTGAAAATATTTCACGGCTAGCTAAACTACTCTGAACTAAAGCAGAGTTAAGAAATCTGATGAACAGCAATGAACAGCCACATCTGTCCAAAACGTAGGCGAATAAACTGAAAAATCAGTTTCAATAGAACCGAACTCTTAAAAGCTACTCACCCCTCCCGAAGGGGCTGTCCAAAAAGTATTTTCATTTTTAGGCTGTAAAATGAAAATTTGAAAAAATAATTTTCTTATATTTGCA
>JBDHXH010000047.1:0-20881 GCA_039810605.1 Ignavibacteria bacterium
CCCGCTGGTGAAAAATTGCCGGAAATTCATGCGCAATGGCGGCAAGAATTGCAACACTTACTGCGCTTCTTATTTTTCGACCGCTTCGTTACTGGCAATTCTTGCTTATCGCCATTGCTTTGAATTTCTTATCGGCAATTTTTCACAGGCGGGTTTGTTTTCAAAAAAATATTTTAGCTTCCGATTTTGATATACTTTCTAAGTTATTACTCGATTTCAAAATTAATTTGGACGGAGTTGAACAAAAGATTTCACACAAAGTTCGCAAAGTCTTGATTTTTCAAAATGAATTGCATAGTTTTATAACCCCACTACATGATGTATACAACAGAAATTTTAGTATACACCCCATAAAATTTATCAGGAAGGTTATCGTTTCTAAGAGTTTCATTAATCAATCATCTTTCAAATGAAGGCAGGAATACTATTTGTAATTCTAAGCACAATCCCCATATTAGCCTTTTCGGCTGATTCGTATATTTACAAAGGAGAAAGAATACAATTAACGCCGCGCTTTGATCAGGCTGCGGTGGTTCTTAAAAATGATTACCCTGATTCATATATCAGAAACAGAGTTGGCGGGTTGCTGTCATTGTCCGACGAACTAAAGCATGCATTGCCGGGAGTGATTCTGATTAAATTTAGTTCTAAGAAACAATCTGCAGAACTCGAAGGAATCTTGCATAATTTAAGCGAAGCAAAGGACCTCGTGAAAGTTGCGACGAAGGTTTATTACGGTTCTTCAAGACAGGTTACGCAGATTCCCGGAGATAGATTTGTGGTCAGATTAAGAAGCAAAGATGACATTGAAAAACTGAACACAATCAATCGAAAGAACCAATGTTCAACAGAAGGGAAATTCGGAGACGGATTGAGTTTTATAATCAAATCAGATAACAATGTTGAATTAAATGCGCTTGAACTTTCGGACAAATATTTTTCGGAGGGAATATTTGAGTATGCATCTCCTGATTTTATCTACCCGGACAAATGTCTTTTGCAGTCAATTCCAAATGATCCTTATTTTCCTTCTCAATGGGCACTTCAGAATACCGGCCAGCTTCTTAACACCGGCAGTCCATTTTTCCAGTGCGGAGATAAGCCGACAGTCAACGGAATTCCCGGAGCCGATATGAATGTAGCATCAGCCTGGGACTTCACAACAGGTTCGCAAAGTATTACAATCGGAATAGTTGACACCGGGATTGATTCGCTTCATCCTGATTTACAATCATTCGGGCATCTTGTCAGCGGATATGATGCATTTAATAACGTTAACAGTTCGGCGGTTGATAACGGCGATCACGGGACGTCAGTTGCGGGGATTGCAGGAGCTGTAATGAACAATCACATTGGCATCTCGGGAGTAGCGCCTGATTGCAAGCTAATGTCCATTGCAATTTTTGACATTAACGGGACAACAACGAGTTCAATAATCGCGAGAGCTTTTGATACAGCGAGAGTGAGAGGAATAGATGTGCTGTGTAATAGTTGGGGCGGAGGCACTCCTGATCAGACAATTACTAACGCGATAGATAACGCCGCAATCAGCGGCAGGGGAGGGTTTGGAGCCGTGATTCTGTTTGCATCCGGAAACGACGGATATAATTCACCTATTTATCCGTCTGTACTTCCTAATGTTCTTAGCGTAGGAGCATCAACACCGCATGATCAGAAGAAAGCGCACGGAACGGGCAATCAGTTCTTCTGGGGAAGTAATTATGGCGAGAATGAAATAGGAGATCTTGATTTGACTGCTCCGACAAATTGTTATACTTTAAAGTCAGGTGGAGCTTATGATGAAAATTTTTGGGGGACATCGGCGTCATGCCCAAATGCTGCAGGAGTTGCAGCGCTTGTTCTTTCTGTCAACCCAAATCAGTCGAAGGATCAGGTGGTCAGTAATCTTACAAGGGGATGCGATAAGATTGGAAGTGTTTCTTACACGACGGATAAACCTAACGGAAAGTGGAGTTATTATTACGGCTATGGTCGCATCAATGCATATAACTCCGTCAGACTTGCAGCAGGAATTGACGTTACGCCTCCATACATAAGTCACACGGAAGTGATGTCACATAACAGCACGTATCCTACTCTGATAAGCGCAGAGATAATAGACAACGACAATTCACCCGTTCCGAGATCTGGAAATTATGTCCCGATGTTATTTTATAAATTTAAGAAATACAACGGAGCCTGGACAGGATTTGATTCAACAACTGCTTCTTCCGTCAATGGAAATCAATTTACTTTTAAAATACCTTCCATGGGCTGGGAGACTGAAGTAAAGTATTATATACGCGCACGGGATAATTCAGGCAATGAATCAACTTACCCATTTCATTCTCCGGATCCATTCTGGCTCGCATATTTTGCTGTTGGAAATATTACTTCTGAAACCAAGAAAATTAATCCGTTCGTTGGTCAGGATTTTAATTACACATTATCTCCTACGGTGAACTTTTCAAACTTCAAGATTGTCAACACTTTTGTAAGAATTTATATGAGACACACTTATCTTGAAGATGAGTCCATTCAATTATTTTCTCCAATGACGGATGCAAATAACAACAGAAAATGTTTGTTCGCATGTAATGGTGGTGATCTGGACAACATAACCGGAGCCGTTGTATCCGATACAGCAAATAAATGGTGGGTGCAGGGAACACCGCCATACACAAACGGCTCATACAGGTCTGACTTTACTCTGAAGGGTTATAACGGTCAAAGCGCATCGGGGAACTGGCGCATAATCCACTTTGACAGAGCGGTTGGGGATTACGCATTTTTTGACAGCGTTAAGGTTACGCTTTGCAGAACAACGGGAACTGCGAGTTCTGCAATAAAGTTGAATCAGCCTTCAGATTCCGTCATACTATTTGACTCCTCTGCAATTCCCGGAATTTACTACAGGAATTTTTATGTGAAGAACTCGGGAAATGTTTCACTTTCTTTAAGTAATTTTTCTTTTACAGGAACTAATGCGTCGAAGTTTTCGCTTGTCAACACTCCTCCATCTACAGTTGTCGCGGGAGACAGCGCGTATTTCAAAGTGAAGTTCAATAACGTTTCAAGTGGTCCGATGAACGGCGCGCAAGGTGTTGAAGATGCGGTATTGAACATGCAGACAAATGATCCTTCGAAGCCGATATTCAAAGTATCTTTGCAGTCAGCCGATTCAATAACTGCAAATGAGAGAGAGCTTCAGCTAAGGATACTCGTGGAGGGATTGTATAACGAAGGATTCAATACATCGAAGGAAGATACAGTTTCTGTTTATCTGAAAGATCAGAACCCGCCATACGGAACAATTGATATTGCCAAGGGATACTTTAATACGAACGGAGATTGTTTGTTGAGGTTCTACGAAGCGATGAACAATACAGGATATTACCTTGCCATAAAGCACAGGAACGCATTGGAAACATGGAGCAAGACTCCTCAAAGTTTTTCCTCATCGGCAATGAATTATGATTTTACCACAGATTCGTCACAGGCTTATGGAAATAATATGATACGATCTGGACAGAAGTTCTGCCTGTATAGCGGCGATGTAGACGATGACCAAATAATTGATTTATCTGATCTTGGAGACATCTTTAATTCAGCCTTCTATTTTACTCCTGGTTATACTAAAGAGGACTTGAACGGAGATGATTTTGTTGATATGAGCGATGTAATTCTTTCCTTCAATAATTCTGTAAGGTTTATAGAGGCAATACTGCCTTAAAGAAGGAAATTGTTTTATAGATTTAAAATTCTTGTTAAGAAGAACCCTGTCGAAAGCGACAGGGTTTTTTTCTAATGCTCAAGTAATTGTTATTCAGCAGGCTGACTTATTTGGGGATCTAATTGTCTATTTGAATGAAATAGATTTTCTCTCCATTTCCATTTTCAAAGACCTTCTTCGAGGAAAAATTTTGAGTACCTGATTCTTTCTTCAGCTCTTCAAGAAAATTATCTATAGAAGTAAATTTGCTAAGTTGAGCAACGATTTCCTTCCCCGAATTAATTTCTTCTCTGACTGATATTGAATCCGAGATTGAATAAATTTGATTTGTCCACGTTGAGTAGTAGAGCGGTGATGGGAGTATCCGGGTCAGAATGTGTTCGTAATCATCTTTTCGGCTTCCGGAATAAGTTGTGGCAAAATCCAGCGATGCGGGTTCGCTTGCGCTTTCAATATCCGAAATGATGAATTTCCCGTTATAATTTTCCCTAAGAAATTTTTCAATCCTTTGTGATTCTGAATTTTGATGTTGGAGAATATTTTTTATTGAAATTACGGTAAAGATATTCCATAGGACAATGAATGCTATAACAGAAGCAAGAATAGATTTCAAATTGAATTTAAATAATCCCGACAAAACGTGAAGTGAAGTCAGCAGCGTGATCATAGACAGCACAATTGATGGGATAAGGTATTTTTGAGTATATGGATGAAAATGTTTTGCAACGATGATTATCCCGAGAGACATGGCAAGAAAGAGCGCAAGCAACAAGTGGCGGGATACGTGTCGGTGATCAGTTTTCATTATGGAGCTCAAGACAAGCGTTATAAGAGAAATGCCCCAGATGATTCCGAGTAAATAATTTTGCGAAAATATTTTCATCAGATTTTCCGTGAATGTTGAAGGATTTATGATGGTTGATTCACCGGAACCGTAAATCCCGTTTCTGACAATTAGTTTCCCAACCCAATTCATCATCAATCCAAAATCGGAAAGTGCAGGCAAGATAAAGATGAAGAATGAGATTATCGTGATCAGTCCGAAAATTAATTTTGCTTTCCATTCCCTGATTATGATCAGCGGGATTATCAACAGCGGCACAAAATTGAATTTAGTTGCAATTCCCAATCCGCACAAGAAAGCGAATATGATGATGAAGATCAGCGGCTGTTTTCTAACGCCGCCAAGTTTATACAAATAAAATACAAGCAGACCAGCGATACAAAGGCAGATACCTATCATAAGATTATCCGGAGATACATCAATTGATGCATAGAACGACTCGACAGAAATAAATGGCGAGAGCTGAATGAGCAAACCAATCAGGATATCGCCCGAAACTTTATATGCAAACACTCCCAGCATCAGCAATGCAACAAAAACAATCGAAACAAAAAATTTATTTAGAACAGACAAATAACTCTCCGGTCTTGAGATAGCGTCATAGACAATGTCGGATCCATTACCTTCAAGCAGGTAGTAAATTTCTATGGCAAGCGCTCCTGAAGACTGTACGGGAGTTCCGGGATGATCAAAATGCCCTACTCCATATCCCTTGAGTTCGGAAAGATTGAGTGAATTGAAAAGATACACATAGCTCGGATCATTGAGATTAAAGTAATAAGGACCTTGCGCATTTTTAAGAATAGACGCAGAAAGAAAATAGCAGACGGGTATAAGCAGAAATAAAATGTATCGGATTGTACTCTTCAAAATAAATTTATTCAATTTAAGAATTGGGCTTTCAAACTGATATGAAAAATTTGCCGCTGTGTGCAGAGATTGAGTGAATCTTTTGATCTTTCAAAAGAAAAGCGGACCTAAGATTTTGATCTGACTTTCGGAGATCGTTTTGGACGGATGTGGTTAGTTTCTATTATGTTCAAATCTGAATAAATTGATTTATAAATCATATTTTCCTAATTTGTCAAACCTTCAATCTGTTTCATCAATTATAAAATGCCCGAGTTAAAAATATTTGCGGGAAGGTTTTCAAATTATCTTGGAAAGAAAATTTCCGCAAATTTAGGTATTAGCCTTGGTAAGCGCTCCGTAAGGACGTTTTCAGATGGTGAAATCTGGACAAAGTATGATGAAAACATCAGAGGCTGCGACGTATTCATAGTCCAGTCCACAATTCCTCCCGCTGACAATTTGATGGAATTAATGATAATGATAGATGCCGCGAAGCGTGCTTCTGCAAGCAGAGTGACGGCAGTCATTCCGTATTTTGGTTATGCCAGACAAGACAGAAAAGATCAGCCGCGTGTTTCCATTACGGCAAAACTTGTTGCAAACATCATAACAGTTGCCGGTGCAGATCGTGTAATTACAATGGATCTGCATGCTTCGCAGATTCAGGGATTCTTTGACATACCTGTTGACCATCTATACGGCTCTGCAGTTTTCATGAAGAGATTCAGAGAATTGAAAATCAAGAATCTTGCCGTTGCCTCACCTGATGCCGGCGGGATTAAGATGGCGAGAGCTTATGCCAAGCGGCTTCATTCCGATCTTATATTGCTGGATAAGAGAAGACCTAAACCCAATGTTGCAGAAGTGATGAACATCATCGGCGACGTGAAGGGAAAGAACATACTTATAATAGATGATCTTATTGATACCGGAGGTACATTTGTACAAGCAGTTAATGCGCTGAAGAAGGAAGGCGCAAATGAAATTTACGGAGCATGTACTCATGCAGTATTTTCCGGTGAGTCACTCAATAGGATTAACAATTCTCCTTTGAAGAAATTGTTTGTATCCGATACACTTCCAATGAATCACAAATCTCCCAAAGTCGAAATAATTTCAGTTGCGGAATTGTTCGCAGAATCAATCCGCAGAACGAACAAAAACCAGTCCATTAGTTCTTTGTTTGATGTGGTAAAAGGTATCTGAAACTTAAACGACATCCTGTTCTCCTCTAACTTAATCCTTTCTGCACTGCATTGAATCAGAAATCTTATCCGATTCTGACAATTGAATGTTGATTGAATCGGGACATTTCCAATAATCATCTAAGTCACTATCAAAATTCTTTGAATTGAAACCGAGATACTATATTCTTATTTTACATATAAAATAACTAAATACAGAAAATGAGCGTGGACATTGTAATGCCGAAAATGGGTGAATCCATTATGGAAGGAACAATACTTAAATGGCTTAAGAAGCCCGGTGATAAAGTGGACGTTGATGAATCCATACTTGAAATATCCACTGATAAAGTTGATACCGAAATTCCTTCGCCTGAATCGGGAGTTGTTTCAGAACTTTTGTACAAGGAAGGTGATGTCGTTGAAGTTGGGAAGGTGATAGCTCGTTTGGAAACGAACGGTGAAGTTAAGAAACCTGCAGATAAGCCTGTAGAGGAAAAGAGTATTGAGGAGAAAGTTACGATAGAGAAGGCTGAACCTCTTCAAGAGGTTTCAGCAAAGCCTGTAGTTGAAACTGCTGTGAATACTCCCGAAGGGAAATTTTATTCTCCGCTCGTGCTTAATATTGCAGCAAAGGAAAATATCTCAATGACAGAGCTTGCATCAGTTCCGGGTACAGGAATAGGAGGAAGAGTTTCGAAAAAAGATATTCTTAATTACCTTAAGACGAGGACAGGAAAAGTTTCTGAAGCTCCGAAGGTTACTGAAGTTCACCGCGAAGAGAGACCTGCTCCGGTTCCCGCGAAGCCTGTTATAAAGGAGAAACCGGTGGAGTTGCCTAAACAGATAATTGATTATAATGAAAGCGGACTTTCTGTGATGGAGTTCGACAATGTAAGGCAGAAGATGGCTGAACACATGATAGTATCGAAGCGCGTATCTCCGCATGTACAAGCGATTGCAGAGTGCGACCTTACGGCAGTTGATAAAGTTCGCGAGTCTATGAAAGCTGACTTCGAGCAAAAGGAAGGATTCAGACTTTCATATATGCCATTTATTTGTGAAGCTGTGATAAGAGCATTGAAAGATTTTCCGCTTGTCAATTCCGTTATAGATGATTCAAGTGTTCCATACAAAGCCGTTACAAGAAATAACATCAATCTCGGAATTGCCGTCGCGATGGAAAACGGCGGACTGATCGTTCCTGTAATTCACAATGCTGACGGGATGAACCTCGTTGGAATAGCGCGCAGTCTCAATGATCTTGCTAAGCGTGCACGCGTGAAGAAGCTGACACTTAACGAGATTCAGGGAGGAACATTCTCCATTACGAATTTCGGAGTATTCGGAAATGATATTGGCATTCCGATTATCAATCAACCGCAGGTTGCGATTCTCGGAATAGGTACAATCAAGAAGAGACCTGTAGTAATCGAAACAGTTGATGGGGATTTTGTTGTGCCGAGAAGAACAGTGATTCTTACATTGTCATTTGATCACAGGCTTGTTGACGGGGCTCTTGGTGGAAATTTCGTAATGCGTATAGTTCATTATTTGCAGAATTATCAATAGAATCAAAAGAACGTGTTAAGCGTTCGGCTTTTACCTCAAAAGAAAAAGTATCATTTAAATGAAAAAGAATTTTTTTGCTGCAATCATATTATTAATTGTAAGCATTAATGTTTATTCACAGGAAGTTGCGGATACGAAATACTGGATAATTTTCAGAGACAAAGGAGTTTTCAAACCTGATGTTGTGATTGTAAAAGGGGACGAGGCTTATGTGAAAGGAATGGAGCAGCTTACGGAACGGGCGATAAAACGAAGGATGAAAGTTCTTCCGGAAGAGAGTCTGATAGAGTATGCCGATCTCCCTGTTGATGATGAATATGTGAGAGAAATTCAAAAATCAGGGATAGAAATTATTGCAAAGTCGAAATGGCTGAACGGTGTCAGTGCATACCTTACAAAAGAGCAACTTGAAAAAGTGAAAGCGCTTGGATTTGTTGCGCAGATCAGACTTTTAAACAAACTTGTGAAAGCTGACTTTTATGAGAATAACAATTCCGGGGCTTTTGATAAAGGTCCCGGGCACGTTGAAAATTATGGCAACTCGTTTAAGCAGATGGAGTCAGTAAATGTTCCTAAGCTTCACGATATCGGAATTACCGGCAAAGGAGTTTTGATTGCGAGCCTTGACGATGGTTTTGACTGGAGGAATCACGAATCGTTGAGGAGACTTAATGTTATTGACGAGTATGATTTCATCAATAAAGATTCTAACACATTCGCGGAAAAAAATCAGAGATATAGTGACGAGAGAAAACAGGGACAGCATGGAACGGCAACGCTTTCCTCGATGAGCGGTTACAAGGAAGGCAAACTCATAGGTCCTGCTTTTGACTCTGATATTCTCCTTGCGAAAACTGAATATGTGACTACTGAAACTCCGATGGAAGAAGACTTCTGGCTTGAAGCTGCTGAATGGGCGGAAGCAAAAGGTGCGGACATTATAACAAGCTCGCTCATATACAAAGCTTATGATTCTCCATTCGGGAATAATTCATACAGTTATAATGAATTTGATGGCAGGACAGCCATTACAACTTTCGCTGCTGAAAGATCCGCAAGGCTTGGAATTGTAGTCTGCCAGGCAATGGGAAATTATTATCAGACTGAAATTCCGTCTATCGGCTCTGCTGCAGATGCTGATTCAATAATATCAGTTGGTGCCGTAACTGTTGACGGACAGCCTGCAAGTTTCACTTCAAATGGTCCGACTAAGGATGGAAGAATTAAGCCTGACGTTGTAGCGCCGGGTGTTAATGTTTATGTTGCAGAAGTAAAAGAAATTTCAGGCAACGATACGAGCTATGAATATTCTGACGGAACTTCTTTCTCTACTCCTATTACTGCAGGAATATGCGCTCTTATATTGTCTGCGCATCCTGAACTTACCCCGATTCAGGTAAGGGATGCTTTGAGAAATACCGCAAGTCTTTCGAACAATCCTAACAACGTGCTGGGGTGGGGTATGGTTAATGCTTATGATGCTGTGCTATATGGCGGTCCTGCATGGAGCAATGACTTTGGGATTGAGAAGATTGGTGATGAACTGAAGTTCTCAACTTTTCTTGCATCGAAGATAAAGATAATTCCTGAATCGGTAATGTTTAACTACAGTTATGACGGACAAAATTTTGAAGCCATTCCGATGAATCAGACTGAATCATTGGGCGATAATAATAATTCGGGGAAATACTCCGTTACATTTCAACCAATGGAAAACATGGACAATTTCAGATGTTACTTTAGCGCTTCGGATTTAAATGGAAACCGCACGGAGTCTGTGAGACGTTAGTTGTAGATGCTCCGGATTATTTTTTATACACTTCTCTTTCAACAATCTCACACAATATGTGTCCGATTGTAATATGTCCTTCCTGAATTCTTTGAGTGTTATACGATGGAATAATCACATAGCAATTGCATTCATTCTTCAGTTTCCCTCCATCTTTACCGAGGAATCCAATCGTCAAGATTTTCTTCTCTCTGGCTTTTGCGGCTGCCTTCAGTATGTTTGGTGAACTGCCGCTTGTAGAAATACAGACAAGGGCATCGCCTTCATTGCCGAGTCCGTCAACGCTTCTTGCGAAGACATTTTCAAAACCTATATCATTTCCTCCGGCGGTAAGATTTGATGTATCTGTGGTGAGAGCTAAAGCAGGAATTGCAGGGCGATCAACATCATGCGAAAGTCTTATCATGAATTCAGTCGCAAGATGCTGTGAGTCTGCCGCACTGCCGCCATTTCCGCAAAACATTATCTTCTTCCCCGACTTGACTACTTCAATTAACCTGTCTGCGCATTTGTTAATTTCTTCAAAACATTTTGCAAGAATCAGACTCTTAACTTCTGCACTTTCCTTGAGGGACCCCTCGATGAATTTTTTTCTGTCAAACATAATTACTTATAAATTTTAGTGTTAACGGTTTGAAGCAAAACAATTTTGTTCTGTGTAACAGTTTGAAATTGGCTGCATCGAACTTCAGATGCACTTGACTCCGGTTCTGAAGAAATGCTGATTCAAAATTAAAGTCCAAGTTGCTTCACAATATTGTCTGCAACGCCGATTGTATCTCTAAATACCAATTCGCATTTCATCCCGGTTTCATTACGATACCTTTCGTCTTTAAGCAGTGTTCTGAAAATTTTGTAAAACTGTTTTGTATTTTCAACTACAATTCCGCATCCTGCCTTGACAAGCATCTCGTCTTCATCGGAATTTGTTACCTTGTCTGAAAACAGCACCGGCATGTTGAAAATTGCTGGCTCAAGAATGTTGTGCAGCCCTGTCCGGAATCCTCCTCCTACATAACTTAGATAAGCAGCTGAATATAATTTAGAAAGTATTCCAATCTTATCTAAAATAATAAAATTCTGATTATTATAGTCTCGCAGAGCCGAATAACGAATAGGCTTCAGGTTGAAATAATTTTCCTTAATGACCTTTTCGATAGCAAGAATTTTAGTTTCCTTTGGCTCATGAGGAACAAGTATTGTCAGAAGTTCAGGCTCATACTCAATCGCTTTGTTAACTGCAGGAAGCAAAACATCCTCGTCATCCTTCCATGAACTGCCCATGAGGAATATCTTTTTCCCGTCCGTAATCTTGCCGGGCAATATATCAACCTTATTGATTTTGTTCACGGAATGATAGACACGTTCAAATTTAGAATCACCCGCTTTTACTATTTTCGTCTTTTCATTTTTCAGTTTAATGTTATAATTTTTCTCGTCATAGTCGTCAATAACAAATGCAGTTTCAATCATTCCGTAGAGTGATTTCTTAAATGAATTTACTACCGGTAATTTCCATGTTATATCCGCTTCATCGTATCTGGCATTCGCAAGAACAGTCCTGATATTTTTCTTGCAAGCAAGGTAGAGAATGTTGAACCACAAATCATATCTCATGAAGATCAGCAGTTCAGGATTAACTTTATTCAGGAATTTTTTCTGATTTGAAATCGAATCGAAAGGGATGTAAGTCTTTACTACGTTTTCCTGACTTATCTTTGCATTAAGAAATCCGGATGGTGAAAAAAACGAAAGTACAATGTCGTAATTTTTTTTTGAGAGCACTTCAACGAGGGGCATTGCCTGCTGAAATTCTCCGAGGGATGAGGAATGAATCAAAATGACTTTTCCATTTTTGAGTCGTGGAAGAGCCTTATCGAGTTCATCAAATAAATTTCTTCTGCCTCTAAAACCTTCTTTGATTTTTGAATTGAACAGTGAATACAGCCTGAAGAAAAGCCATAGTATGGGGATTCCGATTATATTGTAAATCACGAGCCATACAGTTCGCATAGCTATGGAATTAAACTTCCATAATCTCTTTCTCTTTCATCGAAATGAGATCATCAATATCTTTGATGTGTTTATCGGTAACCTTTTGCACATCGGTTTCGGCATGTTTTCTCTCATCCTCGGAAATATGTTCGTCTTTCTCGGTTTTCTTCAGATGTTCGATGGATTCTCTTCGAATGTTTCTGATTGCGACTCTTCCTTCCTCCCCGAATTTCTTTATGAGTTTCACGATATCTTTTCTTCTCTCTTCATTAAGAGGGGGAATGGGAATGCGAATCAAAGTTCCGTCATTTGCCGGATTGAGTCCGAGGTTAGCGGCAAGGATTGCCTTTTCAATGAGTGGAACAGCAGACTTGTCCCATGCCTGAATCGTAATTGTATGATAGTCCGGCGTACTGATATTTCCAAGCTGATTCAATGGCGTCATTGTTCCATAATAATCTACTTTTATTCCGTCGAGAAGACTTGTAGTAGCTTTGCCTGTTCTAATCTTGATGAATTCATGGCGAACGTGCTCAACTGCCTTATCCATTTTGTCGGTTGAACCCTTCAGAATGTCTTTAACCATAATGCTGTATATTTATTTTTGCGGAAAAAAAATCTAAGAAATTAGAGTACCGATGTTTTCTCCTGAAACAAGTTTTCTTAGATTATCTTTTACATTCATATTAAAAACTTTTATGGGGAGTTTATTCTCATGGCAGAGTGTAATTGCAGTCAAATCCATAACGCGCAAATCCCTTTCAAGAACATCGTTGTATGAAAGCTTCTTGAACATTTTTGCCTTCTTGAATTTTTCAGGATCACAGTCATAAACTCCTTCGACTCTTGTACCCTTGATGATTACATCAGCTTTGATTTCAATTGCACGCAAAGCGGCAGCGGTGTCAGTTGTAAAATACGGGCTTCCCGTTCCCGCAGAAAAAATGACCACTCTCTTCTTTTCAAGATGTCTCAAAGCTTTTCTCAAAATAAACGGTTCACATATTTCATCCATCTGGATTGCCGATTGTACACGAGTATAAATTCCTCTTTTCTCCAGAGAGTTTTGAATTGCCAGAGCATTGATGACCGTTGCAAGCATTCCCATTTGGTCACCCGTGACTCTGTCTATTCCTTGCTGATGTGCGGACAATCCTCTGTAGATGTTTCCGCCTCCTATTACAATTCCTGTTTCAATTCCTATTCTGGCTATTCCTGCGACTTCATGTGCAATTTTCTCAAGCACTTCCGAATCAATGCCGAAACTCTGGCTCCCCATCAATGATTCGCCGCTAAGCTTCAGCAATATTCTCTTATATTTGGCTGACAATAAGGTTAAGAAATTTTGATTTATAAACTCCCGATTGATCGTCCTGTTTCCCGAATCACGGGCTCCGGAAATTTTTTCTGCAATAAGTCCTGTTAACTAAACAGCACCAAGCTGGAAGCGAACCATTTCTACCACTGCCAGATTATTTCCATTCTTCTTGTTGAAGTCTGAAATCAAATCGCCGACTGATTTTCCCGCTTCGTTAATGTACTCCTGCTCGAGCAAACAATTATCCTGAAAGAATCGCTCAATCTTATTGTTTACAATTGTTTGAGCAATCTTGTCCGGCTTGTTTTCATTCCTTGCAACGGTGAGATAGATTTCCTTTTCTTTGTCAATGATATCTTTTGCAACATCCTCTCTCTTTATCGCTTGAGGGTTCATTGCAACAATTTGCATAGCGATACTTTTTCCAAGTGATTCTGCTTCATCGGAAAAATTTCCGGTGATCCCGACAAGAGCGCCGAGTTTGCTTCCGAAGTGAATATAACCTGCAACGAAGCCGTTTTGAACGTTAACTAATTTCACGCGCTTAAGCTCAACCTTTTCTCCCACCTTTCCCATTATTTCATCAATGGTATCTTTGACGGACAATCCTGAACCTGCATCAGAGGCAAGAACTTTGTCGAGACTATCAGTTCCGGATTTAAGTGCTGATGAGGCAATGTTCTCCGCGAACTTCTGAAATGCATCACCTTTTGCAACAAAATCAGTTTCACAATTTACTTCAATAATTACTCCCGATTTCCTATCGTCGGAGATAGAGGATTTTACTGCACCTTCATTTGCGACTTTATCGGCTCGCTTCAATGCCATTGCCGCACCTTTCTTACGGAGAAATTCGATAGCCTTTTCTATGTTCCCATCTGATTCCTGAAGAGCTTTCTTGCAATCATTAATTCCTGCTCCGGTTTTGTTTCTTAAGTCTTTAATTAAATCTAAGGTTACTTCCATTTTTAAGTATGTAATTGAATTTGTTTATTACTGCTCTAACTTTTCTTTCATTTCTTCCGATTCATCTTCCTGTTTGATTCTTGCAAGTTGATTGCCTTCCAGTATTGCGTCGGCAATAGCCCGTGTTATAATTTCAATGGACTTAACTGCGTCATCATTTGCAGGGATCGGATAATCAACGAGGTCAGGGTCACAGTTTGTATCCACAATAGCATACACAGGAATGTTTAGCTTCCTTGCTTCACTGATTGCGATATGTTCCTTCTTTATATCCACAACATAAATTGCTCCGGGAAGACGCGTCATGCTTACGATTCCATTCAGTACTTTCTCCAGCTTTTCCCGATCTCTGGAAAGTATAAGTCTTTCCTTTTTCACAAATTGATCAATGGTACCGTCTGTTTCCATTTTCTGAATGTTCGTGAGTTTCTTAATGCTCTTTCTTACAGTATTGAAGTTAGTGAGCATTCCTCCGAGCCATCTTTCAGAAACGTAAAACGCTCCGCTTCTTTCGGCTTCGTCTTTGATTATCTGCTTTGCCTGCTTCTTTGTTCCTACAAACAGGATCTTCTTGCCTTCGGAAGAAATTTTTGAAATTGAATTGCATGCTTCCTCAAGCAGATTAAGCGTCTTTTTCAGATCGATAATGTGAATCCCGTTTCTCTCCATGAAAATGTATTTTCTCATTTTCGGATCCCATCTTCTTGTCAGATGTCCGAAATGAGAACCTGCGAGCAACAGGTCTTCGATTAATGCCTTTGCCAATTTTTTATCTCCTAATTTTTTTTGGAAAGTCAAGACATGACGTATGATATTCTCTGCTGACTGATGGAAACGATTTCTTTGTGAAAAACAGAAATGCTGATGTGAATAATACCATCATTAGAATTGACTTTTGTTTTTATCATCTATTCCCGTCATCTTCCGTTTCACATCATTGACGAAGCAATGACACAAGTAAAACGGAATCGGAGAATATGTTTATTTAAAAATGTCAGGCATAAACATGCCTGACGCGAATCTTTTAATTGTGAAGAATATAAACCGCTGATTATCTCTTTGAGAACTGGAATTTCTTCCTTGCCTTCGGTCTTCCATACTTCTTTCTTTCAACCGCACGCGGATCCCTTGTCATCAGCCCTTCTTTTCTCAAAGTACTCTTGAGTTCGGCGTTGTTCTGAACAAGCGCTCTCGCTATTCCGAGCTTTATAGCTCCTGCCTGTCCCGTAAAACCGCCACCGTTAACATTTATATCCAGATCAAAATTTCCAAGTGAGTTAGTTGCTTTTAAGGGATGGAGAACCTCCTCATAAAGATTTTGCGTCTTGAAATAATCTTTAGCCTCTTTCTTGTTTATTTTTATTGCGCCATTGCCCGGCTTAAGCAGAACTCTTGCTGTTGATGTTTTTCTTCTGCCGACTTTTAATATTGAATTTGGACTCATTTGTAAAATTGTAAAATTCGGATAATTATTTAATTGACTTCCAATGCTGCAGGATTCTGCGCTGCATGCGGATGTGAATCACCTTTGTAAACTTTAAGTTTTAATATCAGCTTATTGCCTAACCTGGTCTTCGGAAGCATTCTTTTTACTGCAAGTGTAATCACACGATCGGGGTGTTTTTCTATCATCTCCCTGAATGATCTTTTTTTCTGACCGCCCGGATATCGGGAGTGTGTGAGATATTCCTTCTGCTCCGGTCTCTTTCCGGTTAACTTAACCTTTTCGGCATTAATAACTACCACCCAGTCCCCTGTATCAGAATTTGGAGTGAACTGCGGGTTATATTTCCCTCTGATTCTCTTAGCAACCTCGCTTGCAAGCCGCCCAAGTACTTTACCTTCAGCGTCAACAAGATGCCACTTGCCTTTGCTGCTTTGCTTTGTTGCAAACCTGGTTACTCGATTTGTTTTCTTTATTGCTGATTTCATTGAAAAATTTTTTGTAAGCATTAAAAATACCGTTATTATGCAAAAGAATCAATGAAATCTTTGGTAATTTTTCAGGAAAAGAATTCAGCCGACCAAAATGTCTGTCCCGTGCTATTTGAATTTTGTCCGGCTTTTAAACTGCTTTATCTCTCTTTATCTCTTGGCGTGATTGATAGACTGTTACTTGTAATTTGTTATGTGTAAATTTGCACAATTTGAGATGAAACACACAGCAGTAAAAATATTAACTCTGTTGATTATATCTGCTTCAGATTTGCCTGCGCAATATACTTATGAAGATGAGACTATTTATTTTGGGGCGGGAACTTCGGTTGCAAGTTATGTGGGTGGTTATTTCGGCCAGGCATATCTCCTTCGGGCTTTTACAACCTATGATTACTATTACGATTATTATGACGATTACTCCGGGTTGTATTATTACGGAGACTATTACAATAATTATTACACACTTTGGTCGCCGCTTGTATTGGACTTGAGTGCAGGTTATAAGATAAATGACTTTACATCATTTGAAGTAAGCTCATCTTTAGTCTGGCATTACAACGGAAGAGTTGATCCGCAGTTTGAAACCGGCAACCTCGGTCGAATTGATTATCTGGACAGGAATGATCCTTCATCTCTCTTCGCCATTCCTGTTTCCTTGATGCTTAAATTACATTCGGGACCGGGGTTAGATGGAGTTTATATTAAGGGTGGTCCTGCATTTCAATATGTTTCAGAAAGTTATGACAGAGTCAGGGAATTTTACGATTTTGACTATTATGGAAGCTATACATATTCGATCGCATTCCTTAAGCACTTTGAGAAGAAGAAATGGATGCCCGGATTTACTGTCGGAATGGGATTAGGTTACAGTATGGGATTTGGTTCATCAGCTTATACTGAACTTGAATACAGTTATTTTAACAATCCCGGAAGAAATAATTCAACTGCTCTGGCTCTTGACAGAGCTCCCGAATCACAGCTTATTTCATTTAAGACAAAAGTGTACTTTAGTTTCTGATTCCACCTCGAATTTTTTCGGGAAAAATTCATCATGCTGAATTTCACACGCTAAATATTCTGCTTAACAACATTCTTCAGAAAATTGATTATGTACATGTCAATTTTTGCCAATGCAAAATCATCAATCTCAATTTCTGCAATCTTTGTACTTGCGACATCAGACTTGATCGAAACCTTGGTAGTAATTTTAATATTCTCTTTGAGGGGACTGTATGAAAACTGAAGGAACGGTGCGTTGACTCCAAGCGTAATCTTACTGTGACCATAAGGATAAAAGAGAATTTGTATGAATATCCTCTTCTTTGGATCACGGATTACCGCGAGTTCATTTGAATAATAATTCAAAGAGCATCCCGCCCTCCCCAGAATTATTGAAGCATCCTTTATAACTGAAATGATTTCTTCTGTAATCAGTTTTTTGAACCTTTCAGTTTTTTCTGTGTCAATAATCTCCTGTTCAGAATCCCTCGAGAGTCTTCTCTTTTTGATTATTGAATCTGTCAGACTCTCAATCTGCCTTTTCATTTCATTGGTCATTGATCATGCTCCTCTTACTAATTCCAATAAATAGTAAAGTCTGAACTGCATAGAAAATTCCCTACATCGAAGAATTCTTTTCAGCTTGTAATTTTTCAACTCCAATACCATTTGTCAATCGCGGGACTTCTAAAAATAATTCTTTTGCACGAAATAATAAATATTCCAGAGTCTCTTTGTGAAATTAAATGAACTAAAAATGGATTCAAATTTTATTCGACCGGTAATCCCGATATGCTCATAATCTTCAGTGCATTGGTTGTGGGGCATGGACCGGGGTGAATCTTGTAATCAAAAATCATTTTTTCTCCCATGATTTCTTCCCTGAAATGATAATTGGAAACAACGGCAGCCTCCGATTCAAGATTTACAAGTTCAAGGTCATGGGTTGAAACAAATCCGGTTCCACCCAGCCTTGACAATTCCTTTATATATGCTCTCCCTCCAATTAATCTCTCTCGGTTATTGGTGCCTTTAAATATCTCGTCAATCAGAAAGAGATTCAGCAATTTGCCGGGTTCAATCAGTTTGTCGAGTAACTGCTTCAGGTTTTTTACTTCTGCATAAAAATATGAGATACCGTCAATGATTGAATCGCTGATTTTTATGCAAGTAAACAAATTGAATTGAGAGGTGCTGAAAGAATACGCACTCACCGGCGCCCCTGCATAAGCAAGACAAAGGTTTATCCCGACTGTCTTGAGAAAGGTACTCTTTCCCGACATGTTTGATCCGGTGATAATTACAATTTCTTTCTCCTTGCAAAATGAAAAATCATTTGTAACTTTCTGACTCTTCTTTATGAGCGGATGTCCCATGCTCTTCACCGAAAAGGAGGAGTTATTGTTATTGTCAATTGCCGGGAAGGCGTATTCTTCATTGAGCGCGGCAAAATTGGAAAGTGACATATAACATTCAAGTCTGCTGAATGACGCACACCAACCGGAGAATTCTCCTTTAATATTGTCAATGACGACAAGTAACCTGCGACAAAAGTAAAGGTCGAAAGGAAAAAAAAGATTGAGGAGCAATCTCATAATAGGATTTTCTCTTATTAACATTGCTGATGAAATCCTCCTCATTTCATTCAGAGAATCAATGACTTCATTATTGCTTCCAAATAAATTTTCCAGGAAATTTTGGAGAGACGTATTTTTCTTTGTGCGGAATCTCCGAATCTCTTCCATCAGCAATGAAAACTTTCTAAGCTGCGATTCGATCTTTGATGACTCTTCTGCTGTCTTAGAAATTTTTTTCTGATTGGAAGTATAAAGGAGCAAATACAAAATGAAAAATAAAATCCAGTAGGAAGGAATGATTCCAATGATATGTAACAGGAAAAGTGTAGTATAAGCGAGTATCAATACCGAAGATGCTTTCAAAAGCCATCCCGGAATAGCGGCGGGATTTATCACCGAAATATTCCTTTGCATTTGCCTGAAGTTGAGAGGCTTTTTCGAAATGAGCATTGCTTTGAGGAGAAATTTGTCTCTTCTCAACTGCATTTCTGCAAGTTCCTTTATAATTGATTGTCGTTTCAGAATTTCATCAATGGGCAATGGGTCAGCACGCAGACTACTTGCAAGCATTTCGCTTCCCTCAATGGAAACCGCAGTATCAATGAGCTTGTGAAGTGATTGTTCTCCTGTAATATCGAGATCTTTTTCAATACTCATTTCTGATGGATGGAAGTTAACCACGGGTTCAGGAATATCTTTCCATTCGATTTCCAGTCTTGCCAGATGCGCTTTTTTGATTTTAAGATATTCCGAACATCTTCTGATTCCCGAGATTAGTCTGCTGTGAAAGTGAACAATTATTCCAAACAGCAGAATTGATGCAGACATCATGACCCATCCCGCCAATTGCGAGACATAAAATCCGGCGATTGAAGCAATTGCTCCCGCAATAAAAATTATCAGTCTTGTATTAGAGTAGGTGCTGCTTCTCTTCTGCAGTATTTCGATTCTGTTTTCGAGTTTGGAAATTAATATTTTCAGACTTGTGGTAATGGGGAGTATGGTTAAAAATTTGAACTGACTGATTGCAATCCGGTCAATGACCGTTTACAACCTCTCTGAATTCATGATCTTCTGCATCTTCACATTCTTTACAGCATGAGCGCTTGTACCTTGTTTCACATTCTTCACAGCATATAAACTGAAAGTGACAGCTAAGGTGTGCGCAGTTGACATAACGGTCATGCGGCTTTCCGCAGTGAAAACATTTGCCGACAAGAGTATATCCTTCGGCGAAGTTAACCTCAACGGAGATCCTTTCATCAAAGACGTAACACTTGCCCTCGAACATTGAACCTCGTGTTTCCGGATCCTTTGAATATGCAATTATCCCGCCCTTCAATTGACTGACATCCATGCATCCCTCTCTGATAAGGAGACCGGAAAATTTTTCACAACGGATTCCACCGGTACAGTATGTAAGGATTTTTTTATTCTTAAGCTGATCAATGTTGTTTCTAATCCATTGGGGGAATTGTTTGAAAGTTCTGACATCCGGGCGTATGGCATTCTTGAAATGTCCAAGATCGTATTCATAGTCATTCCGCGCATCTATTATGAGGACATCATCACGCTTGAGGTCTTCAAGGAATTCTCCGGGCTTCAAAAATTTTCCGGTGATTTTTCCGGGGTCAATATCGTCGTGAAGGTTTAATGTGACAATTTCCTTTTTTGGTCTGACATACAACTTCTTAAACGCGTGTTCTTCGGCAAAATCAATTTTAAAATCCATATCGGTAAACCGCTCATCCATCCTCATGGCGCTTATATATGCATCTGTCTGTTCATTTGTGCCGGATATCGTGCCGTTAATTCCTTCTGCGGCAATAAGAATCCTGCCTTTGATACCAATTGAGTTGCAGAATTTCAGATGATGTTTGACATAATTTTCATGATCATTTATGCGAACATATTTATAATAAAGCAGCACCCTGTATTTATGATCGTTGTGTTTCATTTACAAAATTAAGTTTAATTGATTTGGGTTTCAATCTAAAATGAATTGTGATGATTTTTGACTATGTATACGACAAAACTTTTGGTTAATCCGCATAAATTTGTCATTCCCGCGAAAGCGGGAATCTAACGCAAAATCACTTCAAATCCGCCTCTTG
>JBDHXH010000048.1:0-20591 GCA_039810605.1 Ignavibacteria bacterium
CATTATTTCCCGGATTTCATTGCTGTATTAGAAATGCCGGACAAAAGTAAACTCAATTTATTAATTGAAGTTACGGGAAAGAAAGACGACAAGAAGAAAATGAAGGTTAAAACAGCCCGCGAACTGTGGGTACCTGCAATCAATAATTTTAGTAAATATGGTAAGTGGGCAATTTTAGAAATACAAGATATTCATGAAACACAAAACTTAATTTGTTCAGGTATGAAACAAGGTTTTGTATATGACAATTTTAGAAACATGCAAACGAAGGGATAACTATTTCTATAACTAAGTCCCGTAGGGACTTTATGTTGGTAATAATGGTAAGCTGATTTTCAGTCCCGTAGGGACTTTATGTTGGTAATAATAATGTTAAGTTGGTTTTCAGTCCCGTAGGGACGAAACAAACCTGTTTAAAAAATGGCAAATACATATACACAAATACATCTGCAGTTAATTTTTGCAGTGAAGCATAGAGTTTCATTGATAAATAATAACTGGAGGGAAGAACTTTATAAATATATTTCAGGAATAATACAAACTCAAAAACATAAACTGATTATAATAAACGGGGTTTCAGACCATGTACATATTTTAATTGGTTACAGACCTCATCAATCATTATCCGATCTGATGCAGGATATAAAAGGGAGTTCGTCTAAATGGATAAATGAAAAAAAATTTACACACAGAAAGTTCGAATGGCAACAAGGATATGGAGCATTTTCTTATAGCCATTCTCATTTAAACCAAGTTATCAATTATATAAGAAATCAGGAACGGCATCACCGGAAAGTAACATTTGCAGAAGAATATAAAGCCTTCCTCAAGGCTTATGAAATTGAATTTGATGAAAGATATATTCTAAAAGAACCTGATTGAGAAATTTCGTCCCTACGGGACTAAATTGATACAAGATACAACGACTACCAACATAATATCCCTGCGGGATAAATATTAAAGCCTTATTATGAAAATTATTTTGCAGAAACGGAAAGGAAAATTGCCGTTTAAAGAATTATAATGGTTTGATAACTTATTAAAAGTTAAAAGGAAAATAACTATGGCTAGGAAAAAAATTATACAACCAACAACGGCAGCTCCGGTAAAGTCTTACAAGCATGACGGCAAGCGTTTACGAATTCCGACGCAAGAAGAATCAATAAAACTGTCCGCTCGCGATAAGCAACCCGTAAAAAAGAAATATGATTATGATCCATCGCTTGACCCGCAACTTATTTGGTCGGGGAAAAAAGAACAGGGAAATGAATTAGAAGTGCCTACCGTCCCAATTTATGTTCAGGAAAAAATTGCACCGGAGGCAATTGTGGCTCGACTGAAACTCGGAAGCGAAGAAAGTTCTCAAATGATTCTTTTTGGGGAAACGGCTGAAATGCAAATTGGAAAGGCTGTTGATTTTTACAAGCATGAAGACAATTGGCAGAATAGAATGATTCTGGGAGATTCATTACTTGTCATGAATAGTTTACTTGAAAAAGAAGGAATGAGATGTAGAGTACAAACAATTTACTTTGACCCCCCTTACGGAATTAAGTTTGGTTCAAACTGGCAGGTGTCTACAAGAAAGCGTGATGTTAAAGATAATAAGCTTGAAGACTTTATTCGACAACCGGAACAAGTTAAAGCATTTAGAGATACTTGGGAACTTGGAATTCATTCTTATCTTTCTTACTTGAGAGATCGACTTTTAGTCGCTCGAGAACTGCTTACTGAAAGTGGAAGTTGTTTTGTACAGATTTCAGATGAGAATGTCCATCATATTAGAGAGATGATGGATGAAATATTTGGTTCAGATAACTTTATTAGTTTAATTAGTTTTACAAGTACTAGCGGTTTTTCTGGAAGCACTTTATCAAGAGCTGGAGATTATATTGTTTGGTACGCAAAGAATAAAAATAATGTTAAGTACAGACAATTATTTGAACTTAAACCTGAGATAGATGACAATTATAGATTTATTTCATTAAAAGACGGAACTAGAAGAAGAATGTTGAAAGAAGAAATCGAAAATATAGATTTACTACCAGATGGAGCAAAAATTTATAGATTGACGCATCTACGATCACAAGGAGTTAGCAATACTATTCAAGAATTTGAATTTGAAGGAAAAAAGTATAATCCGGGACCAAATCATCATTGGAAAACCAGTGTCGGAGGGTTAAGTCGATTAGCCGAAAAAGGAAGAATAGTTAAAGATGGTAATTCAATATCTTACATAAGATATTCAGACGATTTTCCTGTAAAAGCAATAAATAATCTTTGGACTAACACTTCAACTGGAGGAGACTGGAAAATCTATGTTGTTCAAACTAATCAATCCATAATACAACGTTGCCTACTTATGACAACTGATCCTGGTGATATTGTTCTTGATCCAACTTGTGGCTCAGGTACAACTGCATTTGTAGCAGAGCAATGGGGAAGACGGTGGATTACAATTGATACTTCTCGTGTTTCCTTGGCATTGGCACGAACTCGAATAATGACTGCAAAATTTCCTTATTATATTTTAAAAGATGAACACAGTATTTCAACCGGTTTTGAATACAAAACCGTACCGCATATCACACTCAAATCTTTGGCAAATGATGAACAACCTGTGCAAGAAGTTTTATATGACCAACCACTGGAAAATAAAAGCATTGTTCGGGTAACGGGTCCATTTACAGTAGAATCTCTTTCACCTCATCGTGTTTCCGATGCACAAGAAATGCTTTCAAGCGAAAGATTTGTTGAAACTGTAATCGGAAATCTTTTGAAGTCTGGAGTACAGACAGGAGAGAAAGGAGCGCGGGTAGAATTTGTTAATTTAGATATACTGCCTAGCGGACCGGAAGTGCAAGCTGTTGGTGAATATAAAACAAGTAATGGTTTAAAGAGAGTTGCTGTATCTATAGGTCCGGAATTTGGAAGCATTGATGATGACTTTATTAGAGATGCAATAATAGTTGCCAAAAAATTTGCCGACTTGCTTGTGGTTGCCGGTACATCGTTTGAAGCATCTGCATTTACCGAAGGTATTCAGTCAAATGGATTGCAAGTTATGAAAGTGAAAATTAATCCCGATTTGTCAATGGGTGACTTACTCAAGAAAACAGGTTCGGGAAATTTATTTATTGCTTTCGGTGAGCCGGAAGTAAAAGTGAATGAATCAAAAGACGGAATGACTGTTGAAATTATTGGCGTAGATATTTATGATCCGGTTAAAAGCGAAATTCGATCAAGCGGTTCAGGCGATCCCGAGCATGAAATCGCAGCTTGGTTTATAGATACGAATTATAATGGTGAAGCATTCTTTGTAACCCACGCATACTTTCTCGGAGCCGGTAAGCCTTATGAAAAGTTAAAGAAAGCTTTAAGAGCGGACATTAACGAAGATGCATGGGAACAATTATACTCGACTAAATCTCGACCATTTCCGAAACCGAAGACGGGAAAGATTGCAGTTAAGGTGATTAATCATTATGGAGATGAGGTGATGAAGATAATTGAAATTAGTTAAATCAACGAATGATAAAATCTCATAAGGAGTGAAAAAGAAAAAAATCGGATGTTATTGTTGTAGACCTGTTCTGCGGAATAGGTGGCTTATCCAATGGCTTTGTCAAGGCAAATTCTGACGTTGTAGATAGTCATCCGGTGTCAGATAAAATAACGAACTGTGTAATCTTTTTGTATTATAAAATTCACACTTTTTTGTTTTTAAGTGGCAAATTGAATCTTGACATTTTAAATTGATAGATATAACTTTCATTAAATTTAATCAAGGTTGTTTTGCAGATAATTACATTTCTGAAAAGGTATTTAAGAAAGACTTCATGGTGCATGCAACACTTTCTAACAATTGAATTTTACAGAAAGATTTGCAACAATTGTTACTGGAGCAACTTTTATAATTCCCGCCACACATTTGCAAAGCGAGCTCTCATACTTTTCGTATCATTGATATCATTGTTGTTCCTTTCTTTCTTTTATATGCCGACAGATCCTGCAAATCTCAACAGGCAATCATTTGTCCTGAAGCTAAGGATTCTCATAATGAATATGAGAACGCTTGCACTAAACATCAGCCATCGCGTATCAAATCATTTTATTCGTTTATACTCTTCTTTAATAAATACCGAACTTGCTTTATTCTCATCGGTCAGACCTCTTGAACTGAAAGCCTCGTTACTCATTTAAAAGGTCTTTTTCCTTCTACTGATTTTCAATTTTAATTCATTACATGCGTAACGATTTAGATTTTGATCTTGCATATAATCATTGCAGAAAAATTGCCGTCAGACATTATGAAAATTTTCCCGTTGGTTCTTTACTAATACCGAAGAATAAAAGAAAATTTATTTACAGCATATATGCATTTGCCAGAACCGCAGATGATATTGCTGATTCTGAAATGCTGGAAGAAGATGTGAAGTTGAATATGCTGAATGACTTTGAACACGAACTCGATAAGATTATTGCCGGAAAGCTCGATATATTGAAGGATGATACTAAACTGATTTTCATTGCTCTTTCAAATACAATAAATGAATTGAAAATTAATACATCAGAGTTTCGCAATCTCCTTGCTGCCTTCAGACAGGATGCAGTGAAATGTAATTATGAAACATTCGATGAACTTATTTCATATTCAAGTAATTCAGCCAATCCAATTGGTCACCTTGTTCTTTATGTCTTCGGATTTAATCCTGCCTCTGATAAGGAGTGCTTTGAACGATCCGACGATATCTGTACCGGACTTCAGTTGACAAACTTCTGGCAGGATGTCTCGGTTGATTTGAGAATACCGAGAATTTATATCCCTGATGAAATTATGAGAAAGAACAATTACAGCCGCGATATGCTTTTGCAAAAGAAGGAAGATCAGGATTTCCGGAAAACTATGTGTGAACTTGTTGAAATGACCCGGATTTTTTTTGAAAGAGGAAGGAGTATAGTCAAGCATACAAGCGGAAGGCTCAAGTTTGAATTGAAAGCTACAATTGCCGGCGGTGAAGAAATATTGAAAAAAATCAGACAGATTAATTACAATGTCTTGAGTGAGAGAGTCTCACTCAACAATTTTGATAAAATAAAATTACTTCCAAAACTGATTGGCTAAAGAGTTGAGCAAGTTTACTTCTGAAGAAAGTGTTGAAGCAGACAGGATTGCAAAAAGCAGCAAGTCTAACTTCCTGTATTCATTTTCGCTTCTACCGAAAGATAAGAACGATGCGATGAATACAGTCTATGCATTTTGCAGAAAGACTGATGACATTGTAGATGATGGCAATGATTCTTTTGAAAAAAAAGTCTCGAGGATTAGCGAATGGAGAAATGAATTTGAGAAAGCACTTACAAACGGAGACTCAAAGTTTACCCTTATCAACAAAGTTGATAAGGTAATAAAAAAGTATAACATTCCCGTTGAGCCTTTCTTTGATCTCATCAAGGGAATGGAAATGGATCTGAAGAAAAAGAGATACAGCAACTTCGGGGAGCTTGCAGATTATTGCTTCAACGTCGCATCAACAGTAGGTTTGATGAGCATCGAAATTTTTGGCTATAATAATCCCAAGACGAAAGATTTTGCCATTAATCTCGGGATTGCAATGCAGCTTACAAACATTCTCCGCGATGTCAAGCGGGATGCGGAACTTGGCAGAATCTATATTCCGATAGAAGACATGAAAAAATTTCAATATACGGAAGATGACCTGCTGAAATTTGTTTATAATGAAAATTTCAGAAACCTGATGAGATATGAATGCAACAGAGCAAGATCATTTTATGAAAGGGCAAATGAAAACCTTACGAAGGAAGATAAGGGATTGATGTTTGCGGCAAGGATAATGGAGCATATTTATTTTCGTGTTCTCAAAAAAATTGAAAAGAAAGATTACAATGTTTTTAAGAATGAAGTCAGGATTTCTAATCCGAAAAAGCTGTTCATTGCTTTCGGCGTATATCTGAAGTATAGAGTGCTCTATAGTTTCGCCGTTCCGAAGATTGCCATCAAGCGGCAGATAGTTTTGTGAAAAGTGTAATCGTAATCGGTGGCGGAGTGGCCGGGCTTTCTTCATCTGTATTTCTGAAAGCTAAAGGATTTGACGTAACGCTGATTGAAAGTTCGCCGAAGCTCGGAGGCAGAACTTACAGTTTTTATGACAAAGAGAAAGAAATGTTCTTTGACAACGGGCAGCACATTCTTGCCGGGTGGTATGAAAACACCTTCGCATTTCTTAAAGCAATCGGAAGTTATGACCGGCTTAATTTCCAGAACCGCCTCGAAGTAAATTTCATTGACACGGAGAAAAAGGTTTACCGATTGAAATGTCCTGACGCTCCTGCGCCGATGAATCTGATCAGAGGTTTGTTAAAGTATGGTGCGCTGAATTTCAGGGATAAGGCTGCATTGCTTGGCATCAGATTGCTATTCAACGAAAGCAGGAATTCCGGAGAGGGTTACACTAATGTCAGAGAATTGCTGCGCGGCATCAGGCAGACCCGTAACCTTATGAAATTCTTCTGGGAGCCGTTCATTCTCGCGGTCTTTAACAATCGTCCCGAAAATATTGATGCGGACTTATTTGTGCGGGTGCTCAAAAAAGGATTCAGCCGAAAACTGAATTCTGCATTGGTGATTCCGGATATTAATCTGAATGAATTGTTTGTGGAACCGGCAGTTGAATATTTCAGGAAGAATGATGTGAAGATGATTTTGGGAAATGGAGTTGAGAAGATTCAAATTACCAATGGAAGGTGTGAATTTGTTCACTTAAGAGACGGGGAAAAAATCGGAGCTGATTATTTTGTTTGTGCTGTACCGTTCTTTGCTTTCAGAAGTTTGTTTGATAAGATTGTGCTTGAGGAAAATAAATTCAAATCACAATTTCTTAAACCTTCGGGAATTGTTTCTGTACATTTGTTTTTTGACAAGAAGATTCCAAAGGATCTTATTCCGGATAACTCATTCGGTATGACCGGGCTCTTGGGAACGATAGTTCAATGGATATTCAGGAGAAGTGATTTTCATTTGAGTCTTGTTATCAGCGGGGCTGATGACCTTCAGATTACAAACCTGGATAACGAAGAAATATATACTATATGCGTCAATGATCTTAAGAATACAATTACAGGTTTTGATAAATTGAACATTTCAGGATTTAAAGTGATAAAGGAAAAACGGGCAACGTTTGTTCCTGATTTTTCGAGCAAGGAGTTCCGGTCAGGAATCAAGACCAAGTACGAAAATTTTTTTATCGCAGGAGATTGGACTGATACAGGATTGCCGGCAACAATCGAAAGCGCTGCAACATCTGCAAGAATGTGTGCTGATGCAATAACAGCAATAGATTCAATGACGTTAATGTCTTAATGTCTTAATGTAAAATGTCAGACGATAACTCGAGAGCAATTTTGAGATTAAAACCGAACAACTGAAAATAATTAATTAACTAAACATAACTACTATGGAAACTCAAACAATCAATCCGATCGGCATTAAGATGCCGGGTGAAATTCAGCGCGAGCAAGTTGATCGCGAGCAGTTGATTCAGCAGATGCTCATCGAAGAAAAGAAGAGACTCGAGGCGGAGTATGGAGTAGAGGACAAGAAGATAAATCATTTCAAGCGGCCGTTTGAGAAAATGTTTACGAAGGATCAGAGAGAGAACACTACGATCTTGTTCGGAGGACTTACATGGAAGCATGAGAAACTGATTAAGGGCGCGCTTGAAGGTCTCGGATACAAAACCGAATATATTCCTACTCCAAATAAGAAAGCGTTTCAGCTCGGAAAGGAATACGGAAATAATGGACAGTGCAATCCGACATATTTTACAGTGGGCAATCTTGTAGGATATCTTCAGTCGCTGGAAGAGAAAGGAATCAATCGTGATGACATTATTTCCAATTATGTTTTCTTCACTGCAGGAGCTTGCGGTCCTTGCAGATTCGGGATGTATGAAGCAGAGTACAGATTGGCTTTGCGGAATTCCGGGTTCGACGGATTCAGAGTGCTTCTGTTCCAGCAAACAGGAGGACTGTCGCAGGAAGAAGCTGAAGCCGGACTTGAAATGAATCTCGATTTCTTCCTTGGTATTATCAATGCGATGATGCTCGGCGATATCATTAATGAAATCGGTTATCATATAAGACCTTACGAGTTGAATGAAGGTGAAACAAATAAGGTCATGCAGGAAGTAATTGATATTTTCTATGATAAACTCAAGAGCAAAAAATATTTTGATTTCAATTCAAGGATAGGAAAGTTCATTCAGAAACTTCCTGCATCGGAGTATGTGACAAAATTCATTGATCAGATTCTCGGTGATTATTACCTGGAAGCCGCAGAAACTGCAAGAGAGAAATTCAATTCGATAAAGGTTGACAGGACAAGAATGAAACCGATTGTAAAGATAACAGGAGAGTTTTGGGCGCAGACTACTGAAGGCGACGGAAATTTTAACATGTTCCCGTTTCTGGAAAGAGAAGGAGCGCAGGTACTTGTAGAGCCAATTGCAACCTGGATAATGTATATGCTTCATCAGGCAAAGAGTGTCAATGAAGATCAAAAGGGAATCAATGTTTACAAAGACATTGATACGAAACTGTCGCTTAAGGAGAGGATGAAGCTGCTTAAAGATTACAACACGTCAAAGACAATCATCTCAATTGCCGAAAAGATTTTTGACAGGGAATATAACAGATACAGAAAAGTGTTTGGTGAATTGCCGCACGAACTCGTTGACCAGAAAGTTTTGAAGGACCTCGCTCATGATTTTTATCATTCAAGAGTAGAAGGTGGAGAAGGTCATCTTGAAGTTGGCAAGAGCATATATTACACGATCAATGATTTGTGTCACATGATACTTTCTCTGAAACCTTTTGGTTGCATGCCTTCAACACAATCAGACGGAGTTCAATCCGCCGTAACAAGTCATTACAAGGAAATGATTTTTCTTCCGATCGAAACTTCGGGTGAAGGCGATGTGAACGCGCATTCAAGAGTCCAAATGGCGCTTGGAGAAGCAAAGGCAAAGGCAAAGATTGAATTCAAAGAATGCCTGACAAAGACCGGCTATTCACTTGAAGAGATAAGAGCTTTTGTCGAAACACATGATGAATTGCAGAGACCTTTTTTCCACGTATCTCACCGCAAAGGAATTTCCGGAATTGGTGCGAATTTTATTCTGGATGCGGCAGAGATGATGAGGAAAGAAGGAATAAATCCTGTTGGGAAAGTTGATGAATTAGCATCGGTCCAATAGCATCGGCAATCTCTGAATGCGGTATTTTGCAATTTGAATGTTAGATGTCTTGCATTGTTTGCGGACAATATTTTGAAACTATAAAACATTTTGATGAAAATTTTCATCTCAATTCTTTTCATGTCAGGCTTATTCATATTTTCCTGCGGGAAAAAAGAGACTGATGAAAAAAAGCCAACTGTCGAAAAAGGAAAGGATTCATTGACCGGAAAAAGTATGAGCCCCGTGATGAAGGCTTATCATTATGTCGGCAGATATATCAGTGAAAGAGACAGCACGAACTTCAGAGAACTTAAAGCTGACGGAACATTTGATGCAAAAGATATGGGTGTAAGAGATGCAGGAACATATCAGATTGACAGTGTCGTGATAACTTTTAAGTATAAATCGGGTCTGATAGCAAGTTCAAAGATTATCGGCGATGTAATACTTGATACTGACGGCGAGCTGTGGAAAAAAATTAAGAATTAAAACATCGAATCAGTCTGATTCGTGAAAAACGATATATTGAAATTTAGAAATCATAATTTTATAATCGAATAGTATGTCTGAAAAACGAAATCTCTACATCGGCTTCGATGTAGGCTCTACAACAGTAAAGGGCGTTGTCATTGACATTGAAAAAGATGAAATCATCTGGTCGGACTATCAGCGCCATGATACGAAACAGCCGGAGAAATCACTTGAGCTTCTGAAAAAGATAGAAGAGGAATGCGACATAACGGATCCCTCTAAAGTTCGTTGCTTCATTACAGGCTCGGGCGGTGCAAACATTGGCAAGCACATCGGAGCGAAGTTTGTCCAGGAAGTAAATGCAGTTTCGCTTGCCGTGGAAAAACTTTATCCTGCGACTCATTCAGTAATAGAGCTCGGGGGTCAGGACGCAAAGATAATAATTTTTAAGCCTGATTTAGAAACAGGAAAGAAGAAAAAAATTCCTTCGATGAATGATAAGTGCGCTGGAGGAACAGGCGCAGTTATTGACAAGATTAATGCGAAACTGAAAATCCCTGCCGATCAACTTTGCAACATGGGTTATTATGATTTGAGACTGCATCCTGTTGCAGGGAAGTGCGGTGTGTTTGCAGAGACCGACATTAACGGATTGCAGAAGTCGGGTGTACCTGCGGATCAGTTGATGGCATCGCTGTTTGAATCAATTATTCAGCAGAATATTTCAGTGCTGACTCGCGGACATACTTTAATGCCCGAGGTTTTGCTGCTTGGCGGACCCAACTGCTACATTAAAGGAATGAAAGATTGCTGGAAGTATAACATTCCAAAAATTTGGGAAGAGAGAAAAGTCAAACTTCCGGAAGGCATTGCTCCTGAAGATTTAATCAAGGTTCCTGAAAATGCTCAATACTTTGCCGCGATCGGAGCCATTGAATTTGGTAAAGAAGAAGAGCTTCATATCGGAGTCTATAAAGGTTGGAAAGATCTTGAGCATTACATTCTGGTTGGCAGAGAAGAAGAAAAGAAAAAATTGAGCGGAGGTAATACAACCGGGCTTTCAAAAAGCGATGAAGAATTAAATTTATTTAAAGAAAAATTCAGAGTTGAGAAATTTATTCCTGCAACGTTTGAAAAAGGTCAGGTTGTAAAAGGTTTTATCGGAATTGACGGAGGTTCAACTTCGACAAAAGCCGCATTAGTTTCTTCCGAAAAAGAAGTTCTTGTAAAAGCATATCAGCTTTCCAAAGGGAATCCCATTGAAGATACAATTGAAATCCTCGGTAAGATTCAGGAGCAGGTTGAAGAACAGGGAGCAACACTTGAAATATTGGGAGTTGGAACAACAGGTTATGCAAAAGATATTCTGAAGGATGTTCTACATGCTGATGTAGCACTTGTCGAAACAGTTGCTCATACGCAGGCAGGGCTTCATTTCTATCCCGATACTGATGTCATCTGCGATGTTGGCGGACAGGATATAAAGATAATAATTCTGAATCAGGGAAGAGTTGTTGATTTTAAATTGAATACACAGTGTTCGGCAGGCAATGGTTATTTCCTTCAGTCAACGGCGCAGGGATTCGGATATGCTGTTGAAGAATTTGCGGACAAGGCATTTTCCGCAAAGACATTTCCCATGTTTGGTTACGGATGTGCGGTGTTCATGCAGTCGGACATAGTTGATTTTCAAAGACAGGGATGGAAAGCGGAAGAGATAATGGCAGGGCTTGCAAATGTACTTCCGAAAAATATCTGGCTTTATGTTTCGCAGATTCCGAATCTTGCGAAGCTGGGTTCTACTTTTGTATTACAGGGAGGGACGCAGCATAATCTTGCTGCGGTCAAAACGCAGGTTGATTTCATTGAAGACAGATTTAAAGGCAGCGGAATTACTCCGAATGTATTTGTTCATAAACATACCGGCGAAGCCGGTGCAATTGGCTGCGGAATAGAAGCTGCAAGACTTTATCATAACGGTCATCGCACAGAGTTTATCGGTCTGGATAGAGTTTCTAAAATTATTTATAAAACAACACGCGAAGAATCAACGCGTTGTTACTTCTGTAAAAATAAATGTCTAAGGACTTTTATTGATGTAAAGACTGATTTGAAACTTGAGGCAAATTATGAAGAGGAAAAGAAAAACTTCATTGAGCTGAAAGTAATTGAACCGGAGAAAATAGTTAATCCGAAGTCTAAGGTTCCGATGGAAGGTGGAACGCAAAGACTCATCATCGCGACATGTGAAAAGGGAACTGTAGAAGACATTGCGGATATGAGAGGTATCAAGCAGGAGATTGACGATATTAAAAAAGAAAATCCGAACATCGTTGAGGAGGCGGCTAAGAATGCCTGGATTACATACAAAGCAAATGTGTTTAACCAAGGCATTAAGGAGCCGCATGGTTTATTGTTCAGGAAAAAAGAAAAAGACGAATTTGCAAGACGAAAGGAACTGATTGAGAAGAGAAAGAAAATTGTGATTGGGATTCCGAGAGTATTGAATATGTATCAACATACGCCATTCTTTACGGCTTACTTTGAAGCGCTTGGAATAATGCCCGGGAATTTTGTTTACTCTGAATTTACTACCGAAGAAATGTATAAAGCAGGAGCTAAGCGGGGAAGTATTGATCCTTGTTTCCCTTCGAAAGTAATGATACCGCATATTCACAATCTGCTTTATGTCCAGCATAAGAAAAAGAAAATGGATTTCATCTTTGCTCCGATTGTTGACAACATGCCGTCTGACATGAAGCACGCGCAGGCTCATAATGCATGTCCGACGATAACTGCAACGATGGAAGCCGCAAAGGCTGCCTTTACAAAGGAAGGAGATTTGTTCAAGGAATTCGGACTGGAGTATATCTGTCCGTTTATTCAGTTGTTTAATGAACAGATGACATCGAGGCAGTTGTTCGAAGCATTCGGCGAAAAATTCGGATTGAATGAAGAGGAAAATATTTTTGCGGTAAAAGAAGGATATAATGCATACAATAAATATGTTAATGATCTGAAGCGGGAATCAAGGGAGACGCTTGAAAAACTTGAACGAGAGGAGCGGATTGGAATTGTAGTTCTTGCAAGACCATATCACAATGATCCAGGAATTAATCATGAAATTCTTGAGGAATTTCAGAAGCTTGGCTATCCTGTATTTTATCAGGACGCGCTTCCAACTGATGACGGAATCCTCGACAAGTTGTTTGGAGATGAAGTACGCGCCGGAATAGTTAAATCTCCCTTTGATGTTGATGATGTGTGGAAGAATTCATATTCCGAAAACACAACCCGAAAAGTCTGGGCTGCAAAATATACTGCACGTCATCCGAATCTTGTTGCACTTGAATTGTCATCATTCAAATGCGGCCATGATGCTCCGATCTATACGGTGATTCAGGAAATTGTGGAGAGTTCAGGCACACCATATTTTTCATTCAAAGACATTGATGAAAATAAGCCTGCAGGTTCTATCAAAATACGTGTTGAGACGATTGGTTACTTTCTTAAAAGATACAGGGAAGATATTTTGATGAAAAAGAAAAAGCAACTTTCAATTGATGAGAAACTTAAGGAGTTTGAAGAAATGATAAGAAAGAATTTCGAGCTTCAGGATAAACTAAGTTCTATACCGCATAAGAAGACCAATGACGTAACATCCGGCGACAGGCAGAGTGTTTTCATTCCTGTTGAAGAAATAAAGATGAAGATGGAAGAAGTTCAGATGTAGCTGATTCACAGGAACATTTTGGTTTCGATAATTTTTGCGAGTGAAAGAAGTAACAGCGGGCAGTGCTTTGTCTTCTTGTGGTGAGTTGCAGTTAAAATTGATTCTTGCCTTTTTTTCTAAACTTGGATATTTTGTTTGCAACGTTGTTCCCCCATGAAGTAAATGATAAGCGGAAATGAACATTGAATATTCGCGAAAGATAATAGTTCCGGAAATACCGGGCTACTATTATTCACGCGAACAGTTGATGGAAAAAATCCTTCTTTATGAATCAAAGCGCCTGATTCTAATTACCGCTCCGGCCGGTTACGGCAAAACATCTTTTTCAATTGAATATTTTCATAAGCTTAAGAGAAAATATTTTAAGCTGTGGATAAGTTTAAGTACTTATGACAATTCAATTGAAAACTTTTTTTTGTTATTGGCTCTTGCGTTTGAAAACAATTTCCCCGGTTCATCCATTGGAGCCAAAATAAAGAAGACTATTTCCTTTTCACAAAGTCTCCCACTGAAGGAAAAAATCAATCACATTGTTTCTCACGTGTCAAATGATCTTTATTTTTTTCTTAAAGATAACAGCCGCTGTCTTTCAATTTTTCTCGACGATTTCCATAACATAGACGACAGCATTGAAATATGCGAAGCGTTAAATTATATGATTGAATTCCTGCCGTCGAATTTAAAATTTATTTTTATTTCCAGGCGTGATCCTAAAAGCATTAACTTTCCTAAGTTTGCGGCGAAAGGCTGGCTTGGACGAATATCACGCGATGATCTTAAGTTCTCCGGAAGCGACATTCGGAACTTCACAAAGAAATATTCAAAAAGAACTGCCGGTCTAAGAAAAAGTCTTCTGGAGGAATATCTAAAGACTACCGAAGGGTGGGTTACTGCAATTCAGCTGTTGCTGATGACAAGAGATATAAACAGTCTGAAAAATGAAGATTTACTTCGAAGCAGGAATGAAATCTTTGAATATTTTACAAAGGAAATTTACGAAAATTGTTCTGACGAAGAAAAGGAACTTCTTCTCACTTTATCCTTTCTCGAATATTTTAGCAAGGATATAATAGAGAGGGGACTCGGAATGACAAACGCCTATCACACACTGATAGATCTGTATGAAGCGAATGTGTTTATAAACCGTGAGAATGAAATTTTCCGTTTCCATGAATTACTCCGGTCATTTCTCAATAAGATTGCCGTTACTACCTTTAGTCAGGAAAAGACAAAGAAGATTTATAGAAGCTTAGGAAAGTATTATCTGCAGGATAAAGAATGGCGAGAAGATTACATTGCATTGAATTACATGATATTGGGAGAAGATTATGAGTCGCTGAAGAGTTGGATAAGGATGAATGCATCGGACAAACTTCTGCTCATTCATTCCAGCGGTTTGTTTAAGAAAATTGAGATGATTGAGAATGCTGATTTCAGAAGTTCGCTCGAATACATACTTCTTCGTGTCAACACCTTTGTGTATAAGGATAAAGAAGTGGACAAAGCGATTGACTTCCTTGAAGTTTTGTTGAGGGGAAAGTTTGAGATCCCTGTCGAGAAAGGTTTACTTATTCCCGTCAGCAAGATCAGCAAGATTAATCTGAACTACTACATCGAAATACTGATGTTGATTTCAAATTGTAATTTTCTTAAAGAAGGAATCTCCAGAGACAACATAAAGATCGCGGAGCATATTCTGAAATTCAAATTGCGGAAGGACCAGGAAATTCAATTTATTGTCGCGCTTGTTAAGTCATACATTGCAACCGGTGAAAACAGCAAGAGCAAAAAGCATGTAATGAGATTAAAGGAGATACTTAATGAAATTTCAAGTAAGAAATTCGAGAATCAGACAGATGAAAATATTCTCGTTGAAAATATTTTTTCAATGTTGATATTTTTTGATTACGGAGACTATAAGACAGGCAATCAGGTTATTAAGTTCATCATTAATAATCTCAATTTCAAGAATTTCGATTTATCAAATTACAGTCAGGTATGTTTTGCAATGTTTACAAGTTATGACAGACGAATGTTCGATTTCTTCTTTAACTTCCTCCGTGAAAAAAACAACGCGAAGGAACAAACTGTTTTTTCTGCATACAAAAACCAGTTTGAGTTTCAGAGTATTCTCTGGAAATTCTTGAACCATGATTTCAAGACAGTGATCAAGGAACTTGAGCTGATAAAGAAAAATATTCACTTGCGCAATTATATCTTCTTCATAGATTCTCTCCTGATATACTGTCACAATTTACTCAATCAGCCATTGATGGCAATGAGCATGATTAGAAACGATGAATACAAGATTTCAAAGACAAGATCGCTTATGCTGCAGCTTGAGGCCGGTCTGCTTTCCGGTGAAACCGATGCATATCTGAAAGCCATGTGCGAAATTGAAAAACTCGGGAAGGAGAATTTTACGCTTTTCAATCAGGCACTGATTTTGTTTTGTGAATGCTATTACCATGCAGTTGGAAATAATGTGAAATTGTTCAGAGAAAAGTTCAGAGCGTTGATGAATATGTGTATCGAGTTTGATTACGGTAATTACCTTATGTTTCGGGCAAAGTCGAATAGGCTGAACTTTGTGTTTGAATTTGCACTGCGGAATAAAGTTGAAAGCGTATATCTTAAGGATTTATTTGAAAAGGCAGGTTTGAAATATTCTGTTGTTACTGCACCCGAAGTAATAATTGATGTGAGATATCTTGAAAACAGCAGAATACTGATTAACGGAAAGGAGCTCCCCAATGAACTCTGGCAGAGATCAAAATCCAAATCAATATTTCTGTATCTTGCTTATAAGGAATTTAAGAATCAGCCGGTTACAAAGGAAACACTCATTGATGACATTTTGTACACGTCCAAAAGCGTTAACTATGATGCGATTGCAGATGTTGAAATCAACAAGGTGAGAAAAACCCTGCATTCATTTCTTTCTGAAATTCTCGGCGAGAAATTGGAAAAGGATGTGCTGATATTGCGGGACAGAAAATATCTGCTCACTTCGAAAAGGCTGAAAGTCACAATAAACATTGATGCGGAAGAATTCAGAAAACTTGCTCATAGCAGTCTTATCGAAGACAATATCAAAGCAATTGAAATGTACAAAACGGATTTTGCTAATAGTTGCTATAACAACTGGGCGGAGGACAACAGGGAAAATCTTAAATATATATTCAGTAAGGCAATACAAAATGTTGTGCCTCATTTTGAAAAAGAAGGTGATAGCGATACAGCAGTGAGATTGCTGGAGAGAATGCTTGATATTGATTACGGAGATGAAGGTACTGTAACGAAATTGCTTTCGATATACAGCAAGAAGAGGGACTACGGAAAACTTAAGTTCGCATACAGGTCTTATGAAAAAAGGCTGAAAAAGGAATTTAACTCACAGCCATCCGCAGAGCTGAAGAAATTGTTTGGCGAAGCTAATACACACGCATGATTCAGATCTTGCGGGATGTCTCATTGAGGAAATGTTTGAAAGCAGAGAGGTCTTCAATCAGAAGCATTACGTTTGCCATTGAGGATTGGTCGGGAGCAAGAAATTGTTTTTCGAACCCGGATCTTATATCGGGTAAAGCGTGGCGGGAAAGTTCTTTTAATTGCATGATCACTTTCTCGAGGTATTTTTTAAATTCTGCAAATGTCTTTTCAATGAACACATCTCCTCCGATAGTCCTGTTGCCAAGAATCTTCTTTAACCCGCAGACATACCTCGCATTAAAAATCAGTTCACTGAATTCTTTTTTCTTGCCTGAATCAAATGCAGTCTTGAGCAATTCATAAATTTGCTCTCTGTTGGTAACGTCGCCTTCGGCCGCTGCTGAAAATTCATTCATCAATATTTCAGGGTTTGAATCAGAATTCATCTACACAGTTGCTTTAGTCGTTCTTCCATGACAGTTTTTGTACTTCTTTCCACTGCCGCAGAAGCAAGGATCATTCCTTCCAATTTTTTCTCCGACATGAACCGGTTGTTGCTTTGCATTGGGGTCATTATCTGAAGAATCCGATCCGCCTATGTAACCCATGCCTTCGGAAGATTCATGATATGTTCTCATTCTTGAATGACTGGTTTGCTGCGTTGCTCTTATATTCTTTGCTTCCTCCGGTGTTTGGGTTGTGAATTTGAATATGAGGCTAATCACGCTCATTGATAAACTGTCGAGCATTTCCACAAACAGCTTGAAGCCGTCGCTCTTGTATTCCAGCAGAGGGTCCTTCTGTCCATAAGCTCTGAAACTGATTCCTTCCTTCAGATCATCCATCTCCCGCAGATGTTCTTTCCATTTTTCATCAATCACACTTAGCATGGCAAATCTTTCGACTTGTCCCATTAAGTCAGCACCATAACGCTCTTCTTTTCTTTCATAAAAACTTTTTGTCTCTTTGATAATTAATTCCTTTAATCCATCGGGACCAAGTTTTTGGAATTCATCCGGAGTCATCTGAATCCTGACAAGGAAAGTTCTCTGCACTTCATCCATGAGTCCTTCGATGTTGGCATCTTCGAAATACTTATTAACCATTGCTTCAACTGCCTTGTCAACCATTTCGAAAATTTCGTCTTTCAGTCTTTCGCCCATCAGAGCCTGACGTCTCTTTGAGTATATAACTTCTCGTTGTTGATTCATGACATTGTCATATTCAAGCAACCGCTTTCTGATGGCAAAATTATTCTCTTCAACTTTCTTTTGAGCTCTCTCAACTGAATTGGTAATCATCCTGTGTTCAATTGCTTCTCCCTCTTTGATTCCAAGTCTCTGCATGACATTGGCAATTCTTTCACTGCCAAATAATCTCATCAGGTCATCCTCAAGTGACAAATAAAATTTTGATGAACCGGGATCTCCCTGTCTTCCGGATCTTCCCCGAAGCTGACGATCAATTCTTCGAGATTCATGTCTTTCGGTTCCTATGATATGCAAACCGCCGGCTTCACTTACTCCCGGACCAAGCTTAATATCAGTACCTCTTCCCGCCATGTTGGTTGCAATGGTAACCGCTGCGGGAAGGCCCGCATTCTCAACAATACTCGCTTCGCGAGCATGCTGCTTAGCATTTAAAACTTCGTGATGAATTCCTTTTCTTTTCAGCATTCTTGAAATTGTCTCCGAAACTTCAACGCTGGTTGTTCCTACCAAAACTGCTCTTCTTTTCTCACGCAGTGCTACAATCTCATCAATGACCGCATTATATTTTTCCCGCTTGGTTTTGTAAATGAAATCATTCATATCATCCCGGACACATTCCTTGTTTGTAGGTATAACAGTAACATCAAGTTTATAAATGTCAAAAAACTCTGCCGATTCAGTCTCTGCCGTTCCTGTCATCCCGGCAAGCTTCTTGTAAAGACGAAAATAATTTTGCAGAGTAATGGTTGCAAGTGTCTGTGTATCCTTTTCGACGTGAACGCCTTCCTTCGCTTCAATTGCCTGATGCAGTCCTTCCGAATATCTTCTTCCTGAAAGAATTCTTCCTGTAAATTCGTCAACTATCATCACCTTTCCATCCTGAATTACATACTCCACATCCTTTTCATAAAGCCCGTAAGCCTTGAGCAATTGCTGGACAGTGTGAAGCCTGTCGCTTCTTTCTGAATAAATTTTCGTTACATCATCTTTCTTCAGTTCTTTTTCTTCTGCTGATAGTGATGCGTCATTATCTATTTGAGCAAACTCTGTTCCGAGATCCGGAAGCGTGAAGAAGTCTCTCTCGACGGCACTCGGAGCAAGAAACTCTCTGCCCTTTTCAGTCAGATCCGTGACATGAGACTTTTCATCTATTACAAAATACAACTCGTCATCAACGATAGGCATGTTCTTCGCATTGTCCCTAAGATATTCTATCTCGGTATCGAGCATCAATCGTTTATTGGAAGGCTCACTAAGAAGCTTTTGTAATTTCTTGTGCTTCGGCAGTGCGTGATTTGATCTTAGGAGTGCAAGCCCTGCTGCAGCCTGTTCATCCTTCGTCATTGATTCCTTTGCAAGTATTGATTCAGCTTCACCGGTAAGTTTGTTAACAAGATTTCGCTGGGCTTCTACAAGTCTCTTAACCCTGGGATTCAATTCGTCAAACTTATGAGTCGGTGCATCAACAGGACCTGAAATTATAAGTGGCGTTCTGGCTTCATCAATCAGTACTGAATCAACTTCATCAACGATTGCATAAAAGTGTTCACGCTGAACCAGGAAACTTTTGTCCACGACCATATTGTCACGCAGATAATCAAATCCAAACTCATTGTTTGTTCCGTATGTGATGTCACAGTTGTACATTTCGCGGCGCTTGTTTGAATCCATGTCGTTGAGAATTACGCCGACTGATAGTCCAAGAAAGTTGAATATCTCACCCATCCATTCGCTATCACGTTTTGCCAGATAATCATTTACGGTCACAAGGTGTACGCCTCTTCCGGCAAGTGCATTGAGATAAAGGGGAAGAGTTGCAACAAGCGTCTTTCCTTCTCCCGTTGCCATTTCGGAGATCTTTCCCTTATGAAGGACGATACCGCCTATGAGCTGAACATCATACGGAATCATATTCCATCTGATTTTATTTCCGGCAGCTTCCCATTCCTTGCCGCAGAGTCTCTTACATGTCTGCTTTACAACCGCAAATGCTTCAGGGAGAATGTCATCGAGAACAGCTGAAATGATTTCATAATTTTCCTTCTCGAGTTTGTCTATCTGGTCATAAATTTCCAGTCTTTCGGAATGCTGAATATCTTCTTTGAGTTTTTCCTGAAGTTCAGTTATTGCCTTTTGAGTCTCTTCTGTCTCGTTTTTTATTCTAAGTCGGAATTCATCGGTCTTTGCCTTCAATTGTTCATCCGTCAGACTTTCAAACTCTTCATAAACTTTGTTAATCTCTTCCACAATCGGAAGCGCCGAGTTTACGTCTTTCTCATGCTTTGAAGGGAATATTTTTTTAAAAATATCGAACATTGTTTTTGATTTTTATATTTACAAATTTAAGATTTAATTATGCCAAATGAAATTGAAACAGAAATCATATAGATGTGTATTCCCAATGTCGTGAGTCGTGAATCGTGAATCGTGAGTCGTGAGTGTGAATCGTGAATCGTGAGTCGTGAATCGTGAGTCGTGAGTCGTGAA
>JBDHXH010000049.1:0-20501 GCA_039810605.1 Ignavibacteria bacterium
CCTGAGTAATACATGAAACCTCCTTTTATTTCTTAAATATACTAATTTTTCTGGAGTTTCCTTTTTGGTAATATCAGAATTGGAAATCTTCCGGGATTCTTTTTTGGAATTTGAATTTCTATTATACCTGAAAAAAATTAATTTAAATCAAATCAAATCTAATTAAAACATTTTATGAGTCAGAAGTTTCCCGAAGTAAAAAATTATATCGCAGGTCAATTTACCAGAAACGGCCACGAAATGCTTGACGTAATTTGTCCGCTTGACGGTAACATAATTTCCCGAGTGCCCCTTTCTAAAAAAAATGATCTCGATGATGCAGTTGCATCGGCGCATGAAGCATATCCGAAGTGGTCTGCAATTCCAATCAAGGAAAGAGTGCAGGTCTTTTATAAATACAAGACGTTGCTTGAGAAAAATCTGAATGAGCTTGCAGAACTTGTTCATTATGAAAACGGAAAGACGATTGATGAAGCTGTTGCAGAAGTTGAAAAGAGTATTGAGCTGACAGAATTTGCCTGTTCTCTTCCGCAGCTTGTCGGGGGAGAAATTCTCGAAGTCAGTTCGGGGGTCGAATGCAGAATAGAGCACAGGCCACTTGGTGTTGTTGCATCAATTGCACCGTTCAACTTTCCGCACATGGTTCCTCACTGGACAATTCCCAATGCAATTGCGCTGGGCAACGCAATGATATTGAAGCCATCGGAACAAGTGCCGATTAGTTCTAATCGAATTGCAGAGATGCTTAAAGAAGCCGGACTACCTGACGGCGTGTTTAATGTTGTCAACGGAGATAAGGAAATTGTTGAAGCTATCTGCGATCATCCGGGAATTGCGGGCGTTTCATTTGTTGGTTCGACGAAGGTTGCAAAGATTGTTTACAAGCGGGCTGCTTCGAATCTGAAACGAGCGTTAGCATTAGGCGGCGCCAAGAATCATCTGATCGTATTGCCGGATGCTCATCCGGATATGACGGCAAGCAACGTTGCAGCATCAATGTCCGGCTGCGCAGGTCAGAGATGCATGGCTGCATCTGCAATGGTAGGCGTGGGAGAGATTGATTTCATCGTGGAAAAGATCGTCAGCGAAGCAATTAAAATTATTCCGGGAAAAAATCTTGGTTCCGTAATAAGCAAGCAGGCAAAAGAAAGAATTGAAAAGTATATAGACGAAGCAGAAAAAGGTGGAGCAAAAATTTTGGTTGACGGAAGGAACGTAAAGGTTCAGGGAAATGAAAGCGGATTCTATGTCGGTCCTACCGTTATTGATTACGTCACACCTGATATGGCGATTGCGAAGGAGGAGGTGTTCGGTCCCGTTTTGGCAATCATACGCGCAAAGGATCTCGATGAGGCGATGAAAATAGAAAATGATTCGGAGTATGGGAATGCCGCATCAGTATTTACACAAAGCGGAGGAACGGCAAGATACGTTATGGACAAAGCCGGCGCCGGAATGATAGGAGTCAATATCGGAGTGCCCGTTCCTAGAGAGCCTTTTTCATTCGGTGGATGGAACGAATCTAAATTTGGTGTCTGCGACATTACAGGAAAAAGTTCAATAGAATTCTGGACACAGCTAAAGAAAACTACTACCAAGTGGAATCCCGAAGCTAAGAAAAACTGGATGAGCTGAATTCACCGGTTAGATCCTAATAGATCCCAATAGATCCTAATAGATTTCTTTGCAAATTTTGATTCTTCGGAAGTCATTCAAAAAGTTTGTAAAGCTGATAAAGAAATTCAATAAGTTCATTCATAAATTTTAAGCGCAGGGATGAAAACTCTGAAAATTAACCACGCCGCGGTTTGGGTTCTCGTACTGATTCACCAGATCATTGGAGGGATCTGGTATTCTCCATTTGCGTTTGCAAATAAGTGGGTTGAACTTACCGGAAAATCAATGGCTGATTTTTCAAATGCGAGTTTTATGCCTTATGCCAATTCAATCGTTGCGGCAATCATACTTTGCTATTCGATTGCATGGCTATTCAAGAAACTTGAGGTAACCAATTTCATCACGGGAATGGCATATTCATTCTTGTTCTGGTTCGCGTTTCTGTTTATGGAGCTTCTCACTTTCAACTCCTTTGAATTACGTCCTTACGGGCTGACCTTTATAGACGCAGGGAAGTCGCTTCTTACATTTCTCATCTGCGGATTTGTCCTGGGAATGTGGAAAAGATACGAATCACCGGAGGCAGCTTCCGAAACACAGTCAAATTAACTGCGTGAAGTCCTCAATGAAACTTTCAATTAAAGAATCACTCGCCGTCAATAAATCATTTTGGAATGAGCGGGTTTCAATTCATAAGAATTCATCTCTTTATTCCCTCGAAGATTTCCGCATGGGAAAAAATAAGCTTCACGAATTGGAGAGAAGTGAACTTGGCGACATTAAAGGTAAGAAAGTCTTGCATCTTCAATGTCATTTCGGAATGGATACGCTCTCACTTGAGATGCTCGGGGCAGAGGTTACGGGAGTTGATTATTCAGAAGAGGCAATCAAGTCTGCTCTGGAATTGAGAGATGAACTGGGAATGAAGTCTGAATTTATTCTGTCAGACGTATTATCCCTTGACCGAATTCTCAAGAAGAAATTTGACATAGTATTTACATCTTACGGAGTGCTTATCTGGCTTCCGGATATTTCTAAGTGGGGTGAGACAGTTTCATATTTTCTGAAAGACGGGGGATTTCTTTATATGGCTGAAGTTCATCCTGCATCAGCGATGCTGACAGAGAAGGAAGGCAGGCTCGAGGTTGCATATCCGTATTTTAAACAAGAGGAACCTGTTATATTCAATGAAGCCGGAACTTATGCCGACAAGAATGCAAAGACTATTAACAACACAACTCATGAATGGATGTACAGCTTGTCGGATATTCTCATGTCGTTAATAAATGCCGGTCTCAATATTGAATTTTTTCACGAACATAACTTTACTGTATGGCAGCAATTCGATTCGATGAAAAAGTGTGAGGATGGATACTATAGAATTGACAAAGACATTCCCTTACTGTTTTCTTTGAAAGCTGCTAAGCGAAGTTCTTGAATTCATAAGTCAATCATCACATTCAACACGTTCAGCAATTTGGCTACTCAAGAAATTCTCTGTATATTTTCCATTCATCATTCGTTTCGGGACCTTTGTAAAGTCTTAGAGTTTTCAAACCCTTCTCTTTGTATTTATCAGCTTCGTAAGTTTGATTGAACTGAACTCTCTTGTCATTTGCCGTTGAAGTGCTGTCGTTGATCATTTTAAAGTCATCGAAAGTAATTTTGATTTCTTTGGCGTTCTTAAAATTAGATTCGATCCTTCTGATGCGCTCGCTGAAGTCTGTTTTTTTCCCGTCCTTTCCATAATATTCATAGTCAGGTGTCATGTAACTCTTATACTTTTCAATGTCTTTATTTTGCCAGGCATTTCTCCAATTATTTACAACGGATTCAATCTGATATTCATCTGAAGAGAAATATGCATTCAATTTGGTTACGGTAGAATAAAACAGGTAAATGAGAGTGCCTGCCAGGATGATTGCGCTTGCAAGGGTGATAATGATTCTCTTCCGGGTAAATGAAAGCTTGTCCCTGTATCTTCTCTTAAATTCTTTTTCAAAATTTATTTTTGATTCGGGGTTTAAGTCGTTATGTATTTTATATCCGCAGTATTTGCAGAAGACAGATGTCTCTTCAATTTTTGATTTACAGTTAGGACACTCTATTTCGTTTGGTTGCTCCGGTGTTGAGATGGAAGTGCGTATGGATTCGATTGTCTGATCTCCCACATCGGTGCCTTCAAGTTCAATCTTCTTTTCGGAATGCGGATTGTTAATGCAGCCGTATGTGGTGCAGCCGTGATTTTCTTCCCAGCATTCTTTGTGATGCGGAGTTCCGCAGTTTGGGCAAACTATGAAGTCTGAAGTTGCTTTTATTTTTGACTGACAATAGGGGCAGATTTTTTTCCGGACGAAATCGAATTTTGGATTTGATGCGTTCAACGACGGGAAAATAAATTAACGGAATACGTCAATTGCATCGAAGCGAATCTGTATTTCCTTTTCATCTTTACTTAGTATTATAATATCGTTGAAAGGGACTTTCATATCAATAAGTTTCCGTGCAGCAAATTTCTTGGCAAGTCCGGAGCCCGCTTTCAGATTATGAAATGACTTAATCTTGAGGAGATTGCCGTCTGCGAGTTTAACGTCTTTGACAGACATTAAGTTCAGGTTTGCAAAATGATTGCTGACTTCTTTCAAATTTTCATTTACAAGTTCATAAACAATTTCATTGTTGAATTCAACCGCAAAGTCATCTTCTGAAAAATTCTGTTTACCGAATTCAATTATGTCATTAAGAGTAACCTCGTCGAATTTCATATTCATTTGTTTCACATTATCAAAAGCATAATGAGAGGGGCAATTTTCATTGAACTGATATTCGACGATGTAAGAGTCGTTGTTTCCGCCATTGAATATGAATCCTTTTCCGTTCAGCAAAATCAGATCATTTCGTTTATGCAGATACTTCACGGCTTCCTGAACCTGTATTCCTGCAATGACAGAAGCGCTGGTCGGAGTAGTTGGAATTTTTCCTTCGGCGATATCATCTATGCCGAGCATCATGCATGATTTTCTTTTGTTTAGAATTTTATAATCTGTTTCCGACATTGTGCATTCATAGCAGGCTGTGTGAGGCGGGATGAACATGCGTGCGACTCCATTGAGAACCTCGATAGCTCCGTCTATCCATGGTTTCCCGATTTTCCAGCATGATTGGTTTATGAAGAGCCTTGCTTCACGATTGTCGAGTCCTCCGATTATCAAATCAAATTTGTCAAACTCGCCAAGGCCGATATTGAAAATGTTTCCGTCGAAATATCTGATATCAATTTCTCCGTTAATCTCCCGCGCTCTTTTGCATATTGTTTCAGCTTTTGATTTTCCTTCATCTTCGGTTCTGAAGAGAATGCTCCGCGTCAGATTACTTTTCTCAACTTTATCCATGTCAACGACGCAAATGTTTCCGACGCCAAGCATCGCAAGATTTTTTACAATTTCATTTCCGAGCGCGCCGCATCCTGCTACAAGGATTTTCGCATTTTGCAAAATTTCCTGATTCCACCAGGTGATAAGTTCGAGACGTGAATAACGATCGTTCTTGATTTCAATCTGCATATTGCAAAGCGGTGTGTTGAATGAATTGTATGAGTCTGGAATAAGTTATGTCTGCCGGACTTGACTTATGTCGCTTCACTTTCCGGCGGTTATTTCCGGGTGGAGTCTTAGCACGTCGCCCTCTTTTACTCCGGCTTCTGCAAGAGTCTGGCTTTCGGTAAGCTGTTTGCCGGATGCCTTATGATGAAATTTGTATGAGAGAGGTTCACCGTCGGGACCGGTCAGGGGCATTTTCATTTTCGGCAGCAATACTTCCATTATTTTTTTAACGGAAGCATCATCAGGAAGAGTTGCTTGTTGTTCTTTGTTTCCGGTTGCGTCGACGATAGTAATGTTGATTCTTGCCATAGGAAGATAATTTAAAAATTATACAATTATAATAAAATGATATTTTGAACATTCCGTCAAAGTGGGTCAAAGCGAAGTTCGACTCTGTTCAAAACGCTTTTCATAATTTATCTGAATTTTATTGGCAGTGAAAATCTAACGATCGGAATTTTGCTGATGCCCTGGTAACATTGTAAAAGCGGTTTCAGGTTTACGGGTTTTTAAATAATTTCTTCGGCGGAAAATTTGTATATTGATATTCAATTCAACCTACTAATCAAATTGAAAACAGACGTATTAGACAAAGGCTTCATAGAAGTGATTGACAAATTGGGTTCGGATTTAACGGTTGTTAATTCGGCGCGGGTATCTTTCGGAAAGCGGAAGGATAGATTTGAAGATAGTGACAGAAAGCTTATTCGATTTCTTGCCAAGAACAAACACTGGTCGCCTTTCAGGCATCTGATGGTGCAGTTTCATATAAAAGCTCCTGAATTTGTAATGAGGCAGTGGTACAAGCATGTTGTTGGAATTGAAACGTCGTCCAGCTCCGCCGCTAAAGATCATGCGTGGAATGAGATAAGCGGCAGGTATGTACCGGTGAGCGAATTTTACATTCCGTCTAACTGGAGGAAGCAATCTGAAAATAATAAGCAGGCATCCGAAGGAAGCATTGAAGATCAGGACGCCGCAAAAAATATTTTCGGTGAAGCAATGTCTGCAATACTCGAATCGTATGAGGACTTGCTCAAGTTAGGTGTTGCAAAGGAACAGGCAAGATTGCTGCTTCCGCTGAATCAGTACACGGAAGTTTATTGGACTGCATCATTTCAGGCAATAATGAATTTCATTGATCTTCGGGATGAGGCGACAGCTCAATGGGAAATTCAGCAATATGCAAAAGCACTGAAAGAGTTAATGAAAGAAATTTATCCGGAAACTACAAAGATCTGGTTTGAAGTAAATTCAGGATCTGAAGTTAAGAATTAAACAATCCCGCATCACCCACAGCCTCCTGTTTGATTCACGATTCAGGGCTTTATAGCCGAAACAAATTCATTTGAATTATTAAACGTAACTGTCAAATCACTCAAGTCAACATAATTGTCTCCCGTAACATCAGCCTGCAAATATCCTGATTGAAATAAATTAGATTCATTAAACACGAAAGTTACATCAGTTAAATCTATGATGCCGTCTCTTGAAACATCTCCCGAATAAATTGAATATTCAACAGGTGATGCATCTGAAAATTTCTGATTGTTTCCATAAGCTTTGCCCGAAGCCGTTGTAAAATCATAATTCGACGGCGGACCCTGCGCAAATGCAACAGGATTGCTGCTCCAGGTTTCAATTGAATTTCTGTGTCTGACAGCAATGTAAAAATTGCCGGACGATGCAGGAGCAAAACTTGATGCGCCGCTTTGCGAAACCGCATCTATAACTGTCTGCGATGAATCATAAATTGAATAAGGTGAAGATGAATTTCTAAGCTGAACCATGACAGTGTCGCTCAATCTTGAAACATTTGACAGACTATCATAAAATCCTTCGATAATAACCTTTAGATTTAATCCCAAAGGTGTTAGCGGAGAATAAAAAATATACCCTCTGCCTTTTGCGGAGCTGTAATTATTGGCTCCCATAATAAGATCAGGAACTCCGTCATTATTAACATCGCTCGCAGAGGAAACGGATTTTCCGAAATATGTATTTGAGAGTTCACCGTTGAAAGTCTGATCAGACTGATTATTCATTCCTGATCCGCCATAATAGAGATATGATTTTCCGGTGTAAGAATTGTAACCTTCGGCACCAATAATGATATCATCATACCCGTCGAGATTCACATCTGCAGCGGATGAGACAGAAATTGCAAAATAGTCATTGCTGTTCTCTCCTGTGAATGAAAGGTCTGCGACATTGTTCATGTTTGCGCTCCCAAGATATAAATAGGCTTTGCCTTTGTTGCTGCTATGCCCGTAGCTCCCGCAAATAACATCGGAGTAATTGTCATTATTAACATCGCCTGCAGATGAAACAGAAAATCCAAAATAAGAATTTTGCGCTTCACCGTTCAAAGTAACATCCGCGATGCTATTCATGGAAGCTCCGCCATAGTAAATATAGGCGCGTCCTGTGTTTGAAGAATATCCATAAGCACCGACAATCACATCGGAGTATCCGTCATTATTGACATCGCCCGCAGATGAAACGCGTCTTCCGAAATAGTTTGAAGATGCTTCGCCCGTAAAAGTAACGTCAACAGCATTGTTCATGCTTGTTCCTCCGAGATACAAATATGCTCTCCCCATATTTGAATTATGACCGTCAGCGCCAACGATAACATCATCAAAGTTATCATTGTTAACATCTCCTGCTGATGAGACAGAAATTCCGAAATTATAGTTTTGAAACGGACCTGACAAAGTGACATCCGGAGTATTATTCATCGAGGCTCCGCCGTAATAGATATAAGCTCTGCCAACATTATTTGCATAGCCATATTCACCGACGATTACATCCGAATAGCCGTCGTTGTTAACGTCTCCCGCCGAAGAAACCGACCATCCAAGGAATCCGTTTACCTGTGATCCGATGAATGTTACATCAGGCGTACTATTCATATCTGTACCGCCGAAAAAAATATAAGCTCTTCCGAAAAAAGTGACCTCATAGTAAGGTGCGCCGACTATTACATCAGAGATATTATCGCCGTTTACATCGCCTGCTGCAGCAACGGAATATCCGAAATAATTAAACGACTGCTCGCCATTCAGGACAAGATTGGCAGCAAGAAGACTCTCCGGATTATTGCGAAAAAAATTTCCTGCGGTATTTAGTTTGAAAATGGACTTGTCATTCTTTGGGGAATTAATCTCCTGGGGGAAAATTAATGAAGGACAACCATTTACAACCAGACAAATTGCGAGAACAAGTTGTAAGATTGACCTCATGTTAAGATTTTAAGTTTTAAAGAACTATTTCAAAAATACATTCAACAGACACTAATTGTCAAGAATTATATTTACGATTGCCGATTCACGATTGCCGATTCACGATTGCCGATTGCCGATTCACGATTACCGATTCACGATTACCGATTCACGATTGCCGATTCACGATTACCGATTGCCGATTACCGATTCACGATTACCGATTAAACCCAATGCACTTGTTGTCAAATCAGAATTTGCTATATTTGTACACAAAGTTTTCCAAAAATTTGAAAAATCTTAAACTCAACTTATGAAAAGTATTTTGTTAATGCTATTCGCGTTTGCAATAACATTAAATGTGTCTGCGCAGGATGTCAAAGAGTTACCTGTAATAAGGAATCTGAATCAAATCAATGGTAACAAATCGGCAGGCAAGACGGAGGATAAGAAGACTCCGAAACCAAGAGATTTTGGATTTACCATAAATCCCTATGTATGGTTCATGGCAGTTGGGGGAACGGTTGGCGTTCCAACCACTCCATCGGGATATCCGAAGACATATGAGTTTCAAAAGAGTATTTCTGACGGATTGAAGAATCTTAAGATGGCTGCAATGATCGGCGGGAAATTGAGATACAAGCAAGTAAGTCTTTACTATGATTTTGTTTACATTAATCTGAAGAGATTTGGCGTAAAGGTTCCGGATGGTTACGGAATTGTGTCGGCGAATACAACCAACAAGGAACTCATCACAGATCTTTCGGTAGGATACAAGATTCCTTCAAAGAGCAAGACCACGACTGTCAATGCTTATGCCGGTGTCAGAATATGGAATCTTGAATCTGAAATGACATTCATAGATTTGCAGAACGCGTCGAAAATGGTGAGCAAGACTACTTCATGGGTGGATCCGATAATTGGTATTCATGCCAACTTCCTGATGGGGAAGAAATGGTTTTCTTATATAAGATCAGACTTCGGTGGATTTAATGCGAACTCGGCTTATTCATTTATGATCATGGGAGGCGTTGGTTATGATTTCACTCCGCATTTCAATTCATCATTTGCTTTGAGGGATCTTAGCGTTGACTATAACAAGAACGGCACAAGATGGAATGTAAATCAATACGGGTTCCTGATTTCCTTAGGTTATCGTTATTGATTCTTAATTTAATATTGATTTAAAATTATTTTGCAGGCTCAATATCTTTCAGTAAATCTGACAGAGACTTGAGCCTGTTACATTAGAATAAATGGTTCTTAGCTTTTGCTTGCATGACTAACCGCAAAGAAATTCTCAAACAAAAAAAATTAAACTGATGCAGCTTGAAAAATTTTCCGATGAACTTGTTGAGCGTGACGGGATTTTCTTTGCAAAGAAGCAAAGTGATGTATCATATCCTAAAGAAGGCAACGATATCTGTTTTCAATTTGAAGAAAACAGTTTCTGGTTCAGGCATAGGAATAATTGCATTACAGAAGCTGTAAGGAAATATTCTCCCCGGGAAATTTTCTTTGATATCGGCGGTGGAAACGGATTCATAGCAAAAGGGCTTGAGGATGCCGGTCTGAACACAGTGCTTGTTGAACCCGGAATTGAAGGATGCATAAATGCGAAGAAGAGAAGGCTCAAGAATATAGTTTGTTCGACACTTGAAAATGCGGACTTTAAGAAAGAATCTATTCATTCCGCGGGTTTATTTGATGTGGTTGAACACATCGAAGAGGATACAGAATTTTTGAAGAGAATGAATTCTTATTTAGGCGATGAAGGGTATGTTTACATTACTGTTCCGGCTTACAATATATTGTGGTCAAAGGAGGACGAAGACACAGGACATTTCAGAAGATATACGATTGGCAGCCTCTGCCGGAAAATGACTTTGGCAGGATTTGAAATTGTTTATTCGACTTATATATTTTCATTTCTCCCTGTTCCAATTTTTTTTGTAAGATCGCTTCCAAGCTTTCTTGGGTTGAAGAAGTCATACAGGTCAGATGAGTATCAGAGCGAACATACCGGTAAGAAAAGTAAGAATAAAATTATAGACAGGATACTGGAATATGAAGTTGAATGTATAAGAGCCGGGAAGAAAATTGTATTTGGCGGAAGTTGTTTCGTGGTAGGAAAGAAAGTCAAGCATGGAAATTGAAGCGCAGGTATCGGCGATTGCGGAGACATCGAATGACATGTCTTTACACTATTTATTTATATGCTTCTTTGTGAACCGACTTCACTGCTCTGCCTGACGGATCGTTTGCATTCCGGAAAGATTTGTCCCATGCAAGAGCTTCAGGTGTACTGCACGCAACGGATTTTACCGAAGGAACGCATCTTGCCGCGCTGTCGGAAGGAAAGTGTTTGCTGAAGATGGTTCTGTAACGGTATTCTTCCTTTGTCATCGGCGGATTGACTGGAAATTTGTATCGTGAATTTTCAAGCATCTCGTCTGTCACTTCACTCTCCGCAACCGTTTTCAATGTATCAATCCAGTTGTATCCGACGCCGTCGGAAAATTGTTCCTTCTGCCGCCAGAGAATAGTTTCGGGCAAATATTCTTCAAATGCTTTTCGGAGAATCCACTTCTCCATTTTTCCCTCTCCCGCCATTTTATCTTCAGGATTAAGCCGCATTGCAACATCAAGAAATTCCTTATCGAGAAATGGAACTCTGCCCTCGACACCCCATGCAGCAAGAGATTTGTTTGCGCGCAGGCAATCATACAAATGAAGTTTACCAAGTTTCCGAACAGTCTCTTCGTGAAATGCCTTAGCGTCAGGAGCTTTATGAAAATAGAGATAGCCTCCGAAAATTTCATCTGCTCCCTCTCCGGATAAGACCATTTTAATTCCCATAGACTTGATAACTCTTGCAAGAAGATACATGGGAGTTGATGCTCTGACAGTAGTTACGTCGTAAGTTTCCAAATGGTATATCACATCGCTTATTGCATCGAGACCTTCCTGAATGGTGAAATGAATCTCATGGTGAACAGAGCCTATGTGCCCTGCAACTTCTCTTGCTGCTTTCAAATCCGGAGAGCCTTCAAGTCCGATAGCAAATGAATGCAACTGCGGATACCATGCCTGTTCGATGTCCTCCGATTCCACACGCTTTGCGGCGAATCTCTTCGTTACGGCAGAGACTATTGAAGAATCAAGTCCTCCCGACAGAAGTACTCCATAAGGAACATCTGACATTAGCTGTCTGTGAACTGCATTTTCAAGAGAGCGTTTCAACTCATCAACAGGAGATTGATTGTCCTTCACATTTTCAAATTCAGTCCAGTTTCTCTTGTACCAGCGTTTCAGTTCAGTCCCTTCTTTACTATAGATATAATGTCCCGGCAAAAATTCTTCGATGAAGTTGCACGTGCCTTCAAGGGCTTTCAGTTCCGATGCAACGTAAAAATTTCCTGATTCGTCTCTTCCCATATAGAGCGGAATAATTCCGATGTGATCGCGTGCGATGAAATATGAATCATTGATTTCATCATACAGCGCAAATGCAAATATGCCATTGAGTTCATCAAGGAAGTTAACTCCTTTCTTTTTGTATAATGCAAGAATAATTTCACAGTCCGATTCGGTTTGAAACTCATAATCTTCTGTCTGATTTCGCAAAACGTGGTGATTATAAATTTCACCGTTCGCTGCGAGAATAAGTTTTTTGTCTTTACTGTAGAGAGGTTGTCTTCCGGATTTAGGATCAACAATAGCCAGGCGTTCATGTCCAAAGATTGCTTTATCTCCGCAGTAAATTCCCGACCAGTCAGGTCCGCGATGCCGGACTCTTTTTGACATGGAAAGAATTGTATTTCTTAAAACATTTGCATTGTTACTACCTTTACTGAAAACGCAAGCTATACCGCACATTGACGTTCAAAAAAAGTTATGTGAAATTTCTGAATTATTTACAGGAGAAAAGAATGGAGACTCAAAAATAATTTGTTTCTAAACCGCAGCTTTCCTCATTCCGCAATATTTTCAATTTACTCAAATATAGATTCATTAACAATTTTGATAATGAGTGAGTATTGAAAGAAATTGAAGGAAATTGTAAGAACATTATTATTGCGATTCAAGGTCAAGCACTTCTATTGTCTTTTGGTAAAATTCATGAGCCTTTTCCGGAGAGCTTCCGATACAGACCACGCCAAGTTTACCATATTCCGAAAGCGCTCCGATAAGATGAAAGACAACTCCTTCCTGTGATGCACCGTCATACATCAATCCGTGAAACATTGCAATATCTATGAGATCATTGGGAGTAATTCCTATATACTTATCGCTTTGAAGATTATCCGATGCGAAATAATATCTCTTGTTTCCGCTTGCCGTAAGATACTCGCCATTTACCGGGTCATAATTTCCGAAAGTAAGAAATTGAATCATCATGAACGGATGCGTTGTGCCGCCTTTGCGCAGATTTATTTCAATGGCATAATGCTTCCAGCTCCCATCGTCCTGCTTTACGGAAATAAAATCAATTGCAAATCTTCCATAGACGCCTTTGCCGGCAAGGAATGATGCAACCTTGTGTCCGATTTCTCCGAGAGCCGGAGCATATTCGTTTGCGGCCGGAAAAATAGCTCCGAGAAAAATCTGTCCATCCTCACCGCCGAGCAATTGGTCATGTGTACTTGCAATTTCAATCTTATCCGAATTGCCGATGACACATTGCACCGATGGCGAAGCTTTGATTTCACCTTCGAGAAACTCCTCGACAATTCCTTCCATTTCATAAAACTTCTGGAAGAAAAGTTCCAGGCTGACATCTTTTGCAACCGTTCTCAAATTTTTCGCAAGAGTTTTCAGAATACTTTCTTCAAGAGAATTATCAACTTTAAGTTCAGGGTATTTGTAAATCGCATTACCGTCACCGCTGAAGCCGTCATTCATTTTTACAACAGCCTTGCGTATTGAAGGATTCTTCTTCTTTAATTCTGCAAGCGCTGAAGCAATATCTTCTTTGGTCTTGAGGTCTTCTCTCCCTTCGGGAATATCTATGCCGCACGCTCTGAAAGTTTTCCTTGCTCCCGATTTTGAACCCTCATAAAACATCGAAGGGTCTGTGCCGAACAACGGAATCTCAAGTTTTACTGCAAGAGATTTTTCAAGAGGGGTGATGTTGTAGCATGTCAAATGAGTGGAAGATCTGTCGGTAATCAGACTCTTGATACGGCTGATTAACCTGGGTCTGTCGAGTATTTTTTGTGTAAGCGGTTTACGGGAAAGGTCATAACAGCTTAGCATTGTCAACCGCTCTCTCGCGTGATCTCCTGTAATCCCTTGAAGCAGGTGCAGATAATAATCAATGATTACGCCGGCCAGCGGCATGCTGGAAATGTAGATTATTTTGGTACGCGGATAACGAAGCAGCATCAATAGACACAACAGCCGCTCTTCATAATGAATTGATCCTTTTATCTTTGAAAGGATTTCCATATCGAGAGTAAGAGAGGGGACTATAACTATAGTTCGTTGTGCGTATTTGTCGGGGAAAATTTTTTCATACTGGTAAATTATTGTTCTCTGAATTTTTTCAAAGAGTTCTTGTTCCTCTTTTGTCCCCGGAGCCGGACCGGATTCAGGCGCTTTGAATGTCTTTTCATTAAGGTTAAAATCCATGATCATTATTATGCAAGATTTATTCTCTAAAATAATTGCGGCACAATTCAAGATAAAGTGATTTTTAATCTTCTAATTTTCATCTTGATTCAATGCTGTTCAAATTAATTTTGAAATCGAGTAATAACTTAGAAAGTATATTAAAATCGGAAGCCAAAATATTTTTTTGAAAACAAACCCGTCTGTGAAAAATGTGTCTTTTGCGAAAAAAAATCTCCTGCAGTTGACCTCCTGAAAATTATCCAAAAACTGACATCTGTCATATTTAGTTATAAACGGCTTTCTTAGATTATTACTGCTACAAATTGGAAACTGGGATTATCTAAAAAATATTTGTCATAAAAATGTCAGGAAAGAAAGTTACAATTGATGGTAATGAAGCTGCGGCATTTGTTGCCCACAAAATAAATGAGGTGATTGCAATTTATCCGATTACACCTTCTTCTCCTATGGGAGAATTATCCGATTCCTGGTCTTCGTCAGGTCAGAAGAATATATGGGGAACGATACCAACCGTAATCGAAATGCAGAGCGAAGGCGGTGCCGCCGGCACTGTTCACGGTGCTCTGCAAAGCGGTTCGCTTACAACAACTTTTACTGCGTCGCAAGGATTACTCCTCATGATACCCAACATGTACAAAATTGCAGGTGAATTAACTTCGACTGTATTTCACGTTACTGCACGTTCATTATCTGCGCAGGCATTGTCTATCTTCGGAGATCACAGCGACGTAATGGCAACGCGGCAGACAGGTTTTGCAATGCTTTGTTCAAATTCGGTTCAGGAAGTTATGGACTTTGCATTGATATCACAATGTGCTTCGCTTGAATCAAGGATACCTTTCCTCCACTTTTTTGACGGCTTCAGGACATCGCATGAAGTTATGAAGATTCAACAGTTGGATATCGAAGATTTACGCAAGATGATTGATGAACACTACATACATGCTCACAGAAAACGCGCTCTTACTCCTGATAATCCATTTATCAGGGGAACTGCACAAAATCCCGATGTCTATTTTCAGGCAAGAGAATCTGTAAATAATTTTTATGATGAATGTCCGGACATTTCACAAAAGCTGATGAATAAATTTTTTGAAATTACCGGAAGGAAATATAATCTGTTTGATTATTCCGGTGCAAGAGACGCGGAAAGAATAATTGTCATCATGGGTTCCGGAGCAGAAACAGTTGAAGAAACAATTGATCATATTAACTTGCACAATGATGAGAAAGTCGGGATGATAAAAGTAAGAATGTACAGACCATTCGCGGTAAACTATTTTGCGGAATCTCTTCCCTCTACCGTAAAGAGTATTGCCGTACTCGACAGGACGAAGGAGCCGGGCTGTGTAGGCGAGCCGCTCTATCTTGATGTAGTGACTGCTTTGAACGAGCTTGCGATGAATAAGAATTCAAAATTGAAATTAATGCCGAAAGTAATCGGTGGAAGATACGGGTTGTCTTCAAAAGAGTTCACACCCGCCATGGTGAAGACAATATTTGATGAGTTGAAAAATGAAAATCCAAAGAATCATTTTACGATTGGAATAAATGATGATGTTACCCATACAAGTCTTAATTATGATAAGAACTTCGAAATCGTAGAAGAAGGTATGTCCAACTGTATCTTCTACGGACTTGGAGCCGATGGAACTGTCGGTGCGAACAAGAATTCAATCAAGATTATCGGAGAAGAGACCGATAATTTTGCACAGGGATATTTTGTCTATGATTCAAAAAAATCAGGTTCGACGACAGTGTCTCATCTTCGTTTTGGAAAGAAACAGATAAAGTCAACATATCTCATTCAAAGTGCAGACTTTGTCGCATGTCATCAGTTCAACCTTATGGAAAAATTCGACATTCTAAAAAATATAAAAGATGGTGGCATATTCCTGTTGAACAGCCCGTACGGCAAAGAAGAAACCTTTTCAAAAATGCCGTCTAAGGTCTGCAAGCAAGTCATAGACAAGAGGCTTCAGTTCTATGTGATTGACGGGAACAGAGTTGCAAAAGAAACCGGCATGGGTTCGCGTATTAATACAATCATGCAGACTTGTTTCTTTGCAATATCCGGAGTGCTCGAAAGAAATTTTGCCATAGAAAAAATCAAGAAGTACATTGAAAAAACTTATTCAGTCAAAGGAGAAGAAGTCGTCAAAAAGAATTTTGAAGCTGTTGATAGGACGCTTGAGAATCTTCATAGACTTGATTTAAATGAATTGAAGATAAGCAGTGTTGAGCTTCCTCCTATTGTTTCCCCGAAAGCTCCTGATTATGTTCGCAGGACAATTTCAAAAATGCTTGAAGGATTGGGAGATGAACTTCCGGTGAGTAGCATGCCTTCCGACGGAACATTTCCATCTGCAACTGCGCAATGGGAAAAGAGAAACATCGCTCTTGAAGTCCCTGTTTGGGATCCGGACATTTGCATTCAATGCGGGAAGTGTGCAATCATTTGTCCGCATTCGACAATCAGAATTAAAGCGTACGATGAAAAATATCTGAAAGAAGCACCTGCGACTTTTAAGTATATGAAGGCGAAAGGAAAAGAGTTTGAAGATTCAACCGCATATACAATTCAGGTTGCAGTCGAAGATTGCACGGGGTGTGCTCTTTGTTATGAGATATGTCCTGCAAAGAACAAGAAGGAAGTTAAGCTAAGAGCTCTTAACATGAAATCGCAGATGCCTTTGAAAGAGTGTGAACGCGAAAACTGGAATTTCTTTTTAAACCTTCCCGACTTGGAAAAAAGAGATGCACACGTTACGACTGTGAAGGGAAGTCAGTTTATACAGCCGCTGTTTGAATTTTCGGGAGCATGCACCGGATGCGGCGAGACTCCTTATATAAAGTTGGTATCGCAATTGTTCGGAGACAGAGCAATAATTGCAAATGCGACGGGGTGCTCTTCCATATACGGAGGCAATCTTCCGACAACACCGTGGGCAATTGATAAAAATGGCAGAGGTCCTGCATGGTCAAATTCACTGTTTGAAGATAATGCGGAATTCGGGCTTGGCATGCGGCTGTCAATTGACCAGCACAATGAATTTGCAAGACTGCTTTTGAAGAAACTTTCGGCTGAAGCGGGTGAGAAACTTGTTGATGAAATATTGAATGCTGATCAGTCGGATGAAAGCGGAATTTTTGATCAGCGTGAGCGTGTAAAATTTCTTAATGAAAAACTTTTGGAAATTGACTCTGCAGATGCAAGGGATCTTCTGACTATTGCGGACTATCTTGTAAAAAAATCAGTTTGGATAATTGGAGGTGACGGGTGGGCTTATGACATTGGCTTCGGCGGGCTTGATCATGTTTTATCAACAGGCAGGAATGTCAACATACTTGTTCTTGATACTGAAGTTTATTCAAACACAGGCGGGCAGATGTCAAAGTCAACCGGACTTGGCGCTGTCGCAAAGTTTGCCGCATCGGGAAAATCTGTTCCGAAAAAAGATTTAGGAATGATGGCGATGAATTATGGTCACGTATATGTTGCAACCGTAGCAATGGGAGCGAATGATACGCAGACTCTTCGGGCAATTCTGGAAGCAGAATCTTATGATGGACCTTCGCTTATAATTGCATATTCACATTGCATTGCGCACGGGATAAACATGAGCAAGGCAATTGATAATCAGAAGGCGGCGGTTGACAGCGCTTACTGGATGCTCTACAGATTTGATCCGAGGAATGTGTCAAAGGGAATAAATCCCTTAAAGCTTGATTCGGGCGCACCGAAGATCAGATTTGAAGATTATGCTTATAAGGAAAATCGCTACAAACTTCTCAAAATGATGATGCCTGAACACGCGGGTGAATTGATGAATAAAGCACAGGAAAGCGTCAATGAACGATTTAAAATTTATGAAGCTCTTTCGAAGGAAATTAAAAAATGACATTACTCCTGGTCATAATGCAAGGACGGGAGTTGGCAAAAAATTAAATTGATAATTGAACATGCCTGACCTGACAACAAACTACATGGGATTGAAATTAAAAAACCCAATCGTTCCTTCTGCTTCACCTTTATCAAGAAAGGTTTGGAGAGTAAAGGAACTCGAAGATGCCGGCGCATCGGCAATTGTCGTTTATTCGCTGTTCGAGGAACAAATTTCGCATGATAAAAATGAACTCGAACACTATATGTCTTACGGCACGGAGAGCTTTGCTGAAGCTCTATCTTATTTCCCTTCTGCAGAAGATTTCGATCTCGGTCCGGATGAGTATCTGAAACACATAAGTAAATTGAAAGCAGCCGTTGACATTCCGGTGATCGGAAGTCTGAACGGAATATCCGCAGGGGGATGGATGAAGTATGCAAAGCTGATTGAAGAAGCGGGAGCTGATGCTCTTGAACTTAACGTATATTATATACCTACTGATTTTGAAAAAGATGGAGCAGCAGTTGAAAACATTTATCTGGAAGATTTGAAAACCGTAAAGCAAAATCTTAAGATTCCAGTTGCTATGAAACTTAGCCCTTACTTCTCTTCTATGTCAAACATGGCAAAGAAGCTGGATGAAGCCGGTGCAAATGCTCTGGTATTGTTCAACAGGTTTTATCAGCCTGATTTCGATCTCGACAATCTTGAAGTTGTTCCTAATCTCGAACTTTCAGGTAATTGGGAAATGAGATTGCCGCTTAGATGGATTGCGATTTTATACGGGAAGATAAAAGCAAGTCTTGCTGCGACAAGCGGCATTCACAATTACAGAGATGTGCTGAAAGTAATTATGGCAGGAGGAGATGTTGCAAATATATGTTCTGAACTTTTGCAAAACGGAACGAGGAGAATCAGCGAAACACTTTCAGAGATGGAAAGGTGGATGGAGGAAAAGGAATATGAATCGGTTGAGCAAATGAAAGGAAGCATGAGCCAGAAGTCAGTTCCTGATCCGGAAGCATTTGAAAGAGCAAATTATATGAAGGCGCTGAATAATTATAAGATGCTCTTGTAGAATTGAAAGTACAGAGTGTAAAGAGTTTTTGAATCATACTCAACATTTCACTTTATCAGCACCATTCGCTTGGTCTGAACAAACTTCTTTGCTTCTAAGCTATAGAAATACACTCCGCTTGCAAGATTATTCCCATTGAATTCAAGCGCATATCTTCCTGCTGTTCTGAATTCATTGTTTATAAGTCTTGATATTTCTCTTCCGAGGATGTCATAGACAATCAGTTTCACTTTTCCGTCTTCGGGAAGTTCGAAATTTATTCTTGTAATAGGATTAAACGGATTTGGATAATTTTGTGAAAGGCTATATTCTGTTGGAATTATGGTCTTGATATCATCAGTGCTTGAACCACTATTATTCGCTGAAAACAGTTTTTCAATATTTGAATTAATGATATTTATATGATCGTTAATATTATTCGGGTGAGATGTTTTTATAAGAGTATTCAATAACCTCTTAGTTTGGTATTCAGATTTTTCTTCTTTTGTTGCAACATTGGTTTCAACTTTAGTTTGTAATTCTTTTACACGTTGGGTTTCCTTATCCCTCTTATCCTTAAATGAATTAAAAACAGCTTTGTGAATTGTCTTTCTGTTTTCCTTAGAGTACAATTTCGAATCATATTTATCATTTGGATCATCGTTAAAGATACTTTCATCATCTTCAACATTTTCTTTGTTCTTGTTATCTGTAACACCTCCGCCCGAGCCATTTTGTAATTCATAAATGAGACTTGTTGCTGCATAATCCCAACTTGCTACAAGTCCTAAATAATTGTAAGGATTTTCGTTAACAATTTGTTGAAATCCATCCAATGCAGATTGGCATTGTCCAAGAGACACCTTGCATTTTTGTATCAAATAAAAAACTCGATTTACCAATTGTTCATTGTCTCCGTGATTTAGAATTAATGATTCATAAAAAGTTTTAAGCGGACTAATTTCCTTTCCCAAGCTATCCAGAACAAGCGAAGCAAAGTATAATTTGGAAATTGCATCTAGACTTTCCAAGCTGTCAGGATAATCATTTACAATGTCTAAACACATTTGCTTAGCCACAGAATAATTTCTCTTCCTCATCTCAATGCACATTGAATTATACAACTCTTTCAATGAACTCTCTTCTCGGTCTCTGAGAGTAGGAGATTTTAAAAATTGGACATTGGATTCTCCTCCTCCACCACCTCCTCCATTGATATAAATTGTGTCATAAACATTTTCATCTAATTCAATAACCATATAATCATCAGTTTGCTGGATTGCACAAACTCGGGGTTCATATTCAAAAACCACGTCACAACCAAAGCTTACATAACCAACATTTTCCCGTGGAGGTTGGGTGTAATCTCCATAAATCTTAAAGCAATTTTGTGTGGCATTCTCTTCAGCAGTCCCTGAGCCGGTAAAATAGAAATTTCCTGAAAAATGATATGAGGTTGAATCATTAATATTAAATG
>JBDHXH010000050.1:0-20359 GCA_039810605.1 Ignavibacteria bacterium
TGCGAACGTGATATCAAAGCTCCCGAAGAACTCGTAACATTCGACGAAAAGGGAGACTTCGTTGTCAAAGTGAAAAAAGGTGATCAGATAGTTTCCATACATTATGATTTTCATCCGTTTGATGTTGTTGGCTGGGACGGATTTTATTACCCGTGGATTTTCAACATAAATGATTTCATGCCGATTACCGGAAAGATTCACATGCCTCCTCCGATACATCAGACATTTGCTGCACCCGGATTTGTTATATGTTCGTTTTGTCCGAGGCTGCTTGATTATCATCCGCTCGCGGTTCCGATTCCTTATAACCACAGCAATCTCGATTCCGATGAGATGTTGTATTACGTTGACGGAAATTTTACCAGCAGGAAGGGAATTGATTACGCATCAATAAGTCTTCACCCAAACGGTATTCCGCACGGTCCTCATCCGGGAACTGTTGAGGCGAACCTCTCGAAAAAAGAAACTCTTGAAACTGCGGTGATGATGGATACATTCCGACCTCTGAAGCTGACTGACTATGCAAAGGAAATGAATGATCCGAAATATTACTTGAGCTGGAATGAAGCTGAACCCATTGAATTAATTAATGAAGGTCAGTAAGAAAGTATGACGGCAAGCAAAAGTCTGCAGGCATTAACAAAGCACCTGATTGATTATGCGGGACTTTTTCCTCCTGCAAAACTTAGTCTTGAAGATGCTTTCAGAAATTATGTCGAATATAAAACAGGAAAGCATTCATCCATGCTGTCAAGGTTTATATGTCCTGTAAAACTTTTTCCGGATCTTCACATACTTCTTGATTCATATAAGCCGGGCGATGCAAAAATAGAATTATCAGCGCTTGCAGGCGGTGGTGAAACTCTAAGTGATTTTTTTGAAATTCTCGTTAGCAACCTTGCTGAAATCAAAAAGTTGATGGACTTAGGTAGTGTGAATATTAATTTTCTCGAAATGAAATTGCCCGAAGAACTTATGGGGAAGAGTGTCGGCGAATTGTCAGACTTCTGCAGCAAGGTATCGGAAGAAGTTAAAGTAAACCTCGGCGATGGAAATTTTATTTTTCTTGAAAGTCCCGTGGATGAAAATTGGGAGAAAGAATTTGGAAAAGTAATCAATTCTATTTACACTCATATCGAAGGTAAATTTGACTTCGGGTTTAAATTAAGAACCGGAGGAGTTGCTCCGGGTGATTTTCCGGATGCAGAAAAAATTGCCTATTGTATCAGGCAATGCCTCGATCATCAGGTCCCCATGAAGTTCACTGCCGGTTTGCATCATCCCTTCCGGCATTACAGAAACGAGGTTAACACAAAGATGCATGGCTTCATAAATGTTTTCGGAGCGGGTGCAATAGCGTACCGGCACAACATTTCAAAAATTGAAATGATAGAGTTGCTTTCTGATGAGAGCCCCGGCAGTTTCATTTTTACCGATGAATATTTTTCGTGGCGAGACTGGAGAGTTTCAGTTGATGAAATTGAAGCGGCAAGAAGAAACCTTGTTACAACATACGGAAGTTGCAGTTTTGACGAGCCGGTTGATGACCTCGTTTCAGCCCGGCTGTTAGAGAAGTGAGACGCACAGCCGTTTTGCCGCAATGTGAAATGGTTCAACAGATGTGATAAATTGTAGTCAATAATTTGTAATTTAAAACTTTCAACTTGAAATTAAACTCATTCATTAAAGTTGACAAAGAGTCACATTTTCCCATTCAGAATATTCCGTTTGGAATTTTCAGAAATAAGTTCAATCCATTGCCGAGAGCCTGCACGGCTATCGGTGAATTCGTCGTTGATCTTGCGTTGCTTGAAAGAAAAGGATTTTTCAAAAGAATTCTGCTGAAAGAAAAGGACATTTTTTCTGAACCGAGCCTGAATAAGTTCATGTCTCTGGGAAGAAAAGCCTGCGGAGATGTGAGAAACGAGATTCAGAGCCTGTTCGGAACAGAGCGGTCGGAGATCAGAGACAATCTGGTCTTGCAGAGTGAATGCATTTTTCATAAGAACGAGATTGAAATGTGTATGCCGGTTACGATAGGGGATTACACAGATTTTTATTCATCGAAGCAGCATGCGACAAATGTAGGAATTATGTTCAGAGGGAAAGAGAATGCTTTGATGCCAAACTGGGTTCATCTCCCTGTTGCATATCACGGACGTTCGAGTTCGGTGGTGTTAAGCGGTACAAATATCATTCGTCCAAAAGGTCAGACGAAATCTGATGATAAGGAGAATCCTGAATTTGGACCGAGCAAACTTCTTGATATAGAACTCGAGATGGGAATGTTTGTTGGAAAAGGAAACGAACTTGGTCATCCAGTTTCAGTTGATGAAGCCCCTGAACATGTTTTCGGAATGGTGCTTGTGAACGATTGGAGTGCGAGGGATATTCAGAAGTGGGAATATGTTCCGCTTGGTCCTTTTCTCGGGAAGAATTTCGCAACTTCAATTTCGCCGTGGATTGTTACGCTTGATGCGCTCGAGCCATTCAAAACAAGTCGTGTGAAACAGGTTCCCGAGCCTCTTGAATATCTCAAAAGTAACGGGGACTGGCTTTATGATATTGATCTTGAAGTTAAAATCAGGACAGCACAATCAGAGGACTCGTTTATAATTGCAAAGTCAAATTTCAAAAATTTGTATTGGGATATTTGCCAGCAGATTGCGCATCATACAGTTAACGGATGCAATCTTCGAACGGGCGATCTGTTAGCTTCGGGCACAATCAGCGGAGATGAGAAAGAGTCATTCGGGAGTTTGCTTGAACTTACGTGGCGCGGAACAGAGCCGCTGAAATTGCCAAACGGAGAAGTAAGAAAATTTTTGCAGGATGGCGATGAAATTACAATAACGGGCTGGTGCGACGGTGACGGATATAAAGTAGGCTTCGGTGAAGTGAAAGGAAAAATTCTTCCTCCCCTTTAAAAATAAATTTACTTTTATGAAACAATCCCTGCTAAAGTTATTCATCTTACTGGTGTTCATGATTTCGCTGTCTTGCAGCGACGATAGTGTAAATAGCAATGCGCCAGTTGCTCAAGAAAATTTCAAGTATCCTTTCAAAACTAATGCCCTTTGGTATTACGCAACAAAAAATTTCATAACCAATATTCGTCCGGATTCAATCGGCATATATTTCAGCACTGACACGACGGGCGGATACGGCGGCGCGCAGTTTGTAAAGGATTCCGTAATTAACGGCGACACGCTGAAACTGTTGAGAAACACACACAGCACTTCGCAGCATAGCCATACTACGCTTGAATTTTATAAGCAGTCTGATTCCGGATTATTCAGGATTGCATATTATTCTGAAGGAACAAATTTCGGTCCTTACAGACCAACGGAAGAGGGGCTTGGTTTTACATTTGCAGGAGAAAAATTTTCTTCCCTCAATGATCTCTTAAGGTTTCAGAACAGAGAATTTGAACTTGATGATACCGTTCTTGTATTTGATGATCCGCCTGTCCTCACAATAAGGTATCCGATTGAAGAAAATCATGAATGGAATTTTGTAGCATTCGGGACAACGAGGGTAACCAAGAAGTATGCGGGCTATGAGAATGTAACCGTTCCCGCGGGAACGTACCATTGTGCAAAAATTCAGCGGCTGTGGTATTATAACAGTCCCACACCCGATCCGAATTCAATTTCTTATGATTACTTTTCAAAAGACGGAATGATGAAAAGGGATATGATAATTAAAGACATCATTGTAAGCAATGAACTGGGACAGCAGATAGGATTGATTGATGTGAAAGAAGAAGTGGAAGTGCTTTCGTATTCTTCGCCGTGAGAGGCACAAATAAAAATCGAGAATCAAAATACAATTTTCTCAATTCTCGATTCGTAACTCTCTTCGTGAGACCGGGTGGGATCGAACCACCGACCCTCTGCTTAAAAGGCAGATGCTCTACCCCTGAGCTACGGTCCCTTTTTTCAAATCAAGAATAACAGCAAAACATAATTCTCAATTTTCGATTTCCTAATTCTTAGTTCTTTCAGCTACTTTAATTCTGTTTACCGCTCTTTGAAGTGCAAGTCTTGCTTCTTCCTTTTCTTCAGCGCTTGCTTCAGCCATGCCGAGTATCTGTTCAGCTCGCGACTTTGAAAGGTTTGCACGCTTCAGATCTATTTCTTCCTTTGTCTCGATTGATTCTGCAAGTACAACAGCCTTGTTATTGTTCACTTCAAAAATCCCGCCACCGGTAGTATATTCCATTGATCCGGATTCTCCGTCAACCCTTATTCTTCCGACTTCAAACATTGAAATCAGCGGAGCATGATTCTTAAGTACCTGAAAACTTCCCATTGATCCCGGAATGACTACTGATCTGACTTCACCTTCAAAAACTTTTCTTACGGGACTTATTATCTCTAAATAAAAACCGTTAGCCAATTGATTAAATTGATTAAATTTTGTTTAACAATTATTCCGAATTATTCAGAAAGTTTCTTTGCCTTTTCTGCGGCTTCTTCAATTGTGCCTACAAGATAAAAAGCGTTTTCCGGAAGGTCATCATACTCACCGTTTATGATTCCTTTGAATCCTTTAATCGTGTCTTCAAGCTTAACATATTTTCCCGGCAGGTTTGTAAACTGCTCTGCAACAAAGAATGGCTGCGACAAAAATTTCTGTATCTTTCTTGCCCTTGCTACTGTTAATTTATCCTCATCACTCAATTCATCAATACCGAGAATATTTATAATGTCCTGAAGATCCTTGTATGTCTGAAGAATTTTCTTGACACCCTGCGCTACGTTGTAATGCTCTTCCCCGACAACAAGCGGGTCGAGAATTCTTGATGTAGATGTGAGAGGATCAACTGCAGGATAAATCCCAAGTTCTGAAATCTTTCTTGACAACTCTGTTGTTGCATCAAGGTGTGCAAATGTTGTTGCAGGAGCAGGATCAGTGTAATCATCAGCAGGAACATATATTGCCTGAATCGAAGTGATGGAACCTGTTTTCGTTGAGGTAATTCTTTCCTGCAAAGCACCCATCTCCGAGGCGAGTGTCGGCTGGTATCCTACCGCCGACGGCATTCTTCCAAGCAGCGCCGATACTTCGGAGCCGGCTTGTGTAAATCTGAAGATGTTATCAATAAACAGAAGCACGTCTTTTCCCTGGTCTCTGAAATATTCTGCTATCGCAAGTCCCGATAATCCAACTCTCTGCCTTGCTCCGGGAGGTTCATTCATCTGTCCGAATACAAGCGCTGTATTTTTTATAACTCCTGATTCATTCATCTCAAGATATAAGTCGTTACCTTCACGGGTTCTTTCGCCTACTCCCGCAAATACAGAATAACCACCGTGATGCTTTGCAATGTTATGTATCAACTCCTGAATAATAACTGTCTTACCGACACCGGCACCGCCGAACAGTCCTGTCTTTCCTCCCTTTGTATATGGCTCAAGCAAATCAATAACTTTAATACCAGTCTCAAACATTTCCTTCTTTGTCGAAAGTTCATTGAAATGCGGCGCAGGTCTGTGAATTGGATATTTCAGATTTGTATTTATATCTCCTTTACCGTCAATGGTCCCGCCGGTTACGTTAATCATTCTGCCAAGAACTTCCGGACCAACCGGTATCGAAATTGGCTCACCTGTATCAACTGCTTCCATACCCCTTACAAGTCCGTCGGTTGAATCCATGGCTACTGTTCTGACTCTATGTTCACCAAGATGCTGCTGAACTTCCGTAATCAGCGTATCGGTCTTTCCTTCTGCAGATTTCCTTTCTATTCTAATGGCATTATTGATTGCAGGAAGGGAACCTCCGCTGAAATCAATGTCAAGCACAGGACCGATAATTTGCACTATCTTTCCTTTATTAACTCCGTTATTAGGCATTAATTTGTTAAGGTTTTAAATTTTGCGGTAATTTACAAATATACTCAAAATGAAAATTAGTTCAAATGCAGTTTTGGGAGTAAGTGTATTGAAATAATTTTCTCGCAAAGTCGCAAGACACATCACACCTTTTTTCTAAGAGTTATCTTTGTTATTTCGGGCGGGCAATTCATCCTTATCGGAAGGGCAACGCTGCCGATTCCTCTGGATACATACATATTGGAGTTTCCATTTTTATATAATCCGCTTATATATTTGCTGATTGCTCCTGCAAAAGAAATATTTGTACTTCCGAATTTTGCAAGAACAACCTGTCCGCCATGTGTGTGTCCGCTGACTATTAAATCCAAATTCTTATCAATCATACTGTCGAAGAAGTATGGTTTATGAAACAACGCAATTTTTTTCAGACCTTCATATTCAAGATTGCTTTCAACTGTCTTCCGTCGGGCTGCTTCAACTGTCTGATCGAGATTACTCATCAGCGTCTCGTCATAAGTTGCTCCGCTTTTTCTCGTGTCTTCAACACCAAGCAGAACAATTTTCTCACCTCTGATTTCTATGATTTCGGCTTTGTTGCGCAGGAGCTTAATCGGAGTTTCTCCGTTGACAATCTTTGCAATGTAATCAGGGTCTGAAAAGTAATCATGATTGCCGAGTGAAGCAAAGATGCCTGCTTTCGCTTTCAGGTTCTTAAAGGCATTTGCAAACGGTAAGACCTCTTCTTTGATCGAATTTGTCAAGTCTCCGGGTATCAGAATCAGATCCGATTTCAGATCGTTGACTGCGTCAACGTATTCTCTCATCAAATCTTCCTTCATAAATGGACCTGAATGGACATCACAGATTAGAGAAATTGTTGTTCCGTCTAATTCATCCGAAAGATCTCTTAATGCAATATCAACATTCTCGACACTATAGTCATCGTATCTTAACACGCCAAGCGAAGCTCCCGTAAACGCATATCCGGAAACAAAAAGTGCAGATGTCCTTAGGAAGGCTCTGCGCGAACTATCTATCTTCCTTATCTCCGGTTTTCGGGAAATTGTCTTAAACCAATTTCTTATTCCGCCAAACATGTTGAGGATCTTGTAAGAGATAATGAACGGCATCTTGATTAGCTTTCCGATGAGGAGATAGAGTCCAATGAATATTACGGATGCGATGAAAATATAAAACGGAATGAAGATGATACTAAAAATAATCTGCGGGATTCTGTCCATCTCCGACCTGAAAAAAATGATGAATAGAAAAAGAAGGTTGAAAATTATGAAAGGATAAATAGAAATTGATCGCCAGGGATTCCTGTCGTCGAATTTCTCTTTTACAAAATTTCTGAATGTTCTGAATGCAAGGTACTGAAGAAGAAACAGTATTGCGAAAATTATTATAAAAAACAAAATCAGGTCATGTTAACATTATGATTTGCCAACACATCAAAATACAAATACGTTTCGAGAAAAAATGTGAAAAATTGTTTCGTGGTTTTCAACACCATCCATTTGCCGGGCAAGGAAAGGTCTTGAAGAAAATACATACTGCATCACCGCTTGAAGTGTAAATATGAATGTCTTCCGCCCTATTTTATCAGGGTCATTACCTTCGTTACACTATACCCGTTTGAGGTCAGGCGATAGAAATAATTTCCGCAGGAAAGATTATTCCCGTCGAATACTGATTCATAGATTCCGGGAGAAAGCTTGCCGTCATATACTGTCGCAATCTCCTTTCCCTCTGAACTGAAAATCTTCAGTGTCACTTTTTGCAGCAAGTTTCCTGCGACAGATTTAATCTCGAATTTGATTTTGGTAGTCGGATTAAATGGATTTGGATAATTCTGTGAAAGTGAAAATTCATCCGGAACCTCATTAGAAATATTTTGAATTCCGATAGATGAAGGTATATACTTTATTGTTACTATGTCAATTCCCGTTGCGTTTCCCAAGCTGTTTCCGGCTGTATATGCGTTTCCCATCCCGTCACCCCAAACAGCAATCGCGTCGTCGGAAGAATTTGCGGAGCCGTTATAAGTTTTTGCCCATTTCAGTGACCCTGATGAATTATACTTTATTGTTGCAATATCGGCATTGGAATATCTGTTCCCTGTTACGTAAACATTAGAAGAATCATCAACATCAATGTCATAAGCAATATAGCCGTCCACTGTGCTTCCTCCATTGTAAGATTCAATCCACATTTGCGATCCGCCCGGAGAATATTTTATTGTTGTGAATTTATTTGTCAGGGGCAGACCCTGGGCACCTGTCTGACCGGTAACATAAACATTTCCAAAGTTATCACAATCAACAGCCCTGCAGATATCATTTCCTTCAGGCGAGTTGTATGCCTTTCCCCAAAGAACAATTCCTGAAGGACTAATCTTGACAGTAAGGTAATCAATTGTTGAATTGCCTGTAGAAGCAAGAATGACATTGCTGTTAATGTCTATTTTCATGTCGAGAGCTCCCTGATTGTTTATGCCATCGCCCCATCTTTGTGCCCAGACAAAATCAAGGTTCTGTTCATATTTCAAAGCAAGGAAAGTTGTTGAGTCATCATTCTGATATCCGCCGATGATTATCTTGCCTGCACCATCCAATGAAATTTTTCTCCCGCCTTCGCTGCCGCTGTTATAAAAGGTTTGATTGATAAGATTACCCGTTGGACCGAATTTAGCGAGGAAAACATTATTGTAAAAACTTACGCCCGTGTAGTATTCACCGGTTACATAAACATTTCCGGTCAGGTCGGCAACAATATCGAAGCCTCCATTGTAAGCAGTGTTGTATGAAAATAAGTATGACCATTGTTGCGTTCCCGAAGGGCTGTATTTGACAACAAGGGCTTTATTTCCTCCTCCGGAATAAATTGAGCTCTCTCCGGTAACATAAACATTGCCTGTTGCATCAACATAAACTGCTCTTGCGAATGCACCGTCATTGAGTGCGGAGCGGTAATTCTGAATCCACTGCTGATTGCCTGCGGCATCATATTTTACTGTAACAGCTTCTATCATCTGCGAGAATGGCGGAGGTTGTGACTTTTGAGAACCTGTTACATAGACGTTACCTTGTGAATCAACACACATATCACTTACTGATTCGTTTCGAATGCTGTCAGAAGTAAATCTTTGTATCCATTGTTCTGTTACTTGTGAAAATGAAATATTAATGGAAATAAATATCATGCTGATAAATATTATCGGAATTTTCATCTCTGGATTTATCCTTAAATTTTGGTAAACAAAACTCCCGCAGCTTCATTGAATTGATCTTCTAATGGCATTTGAGGATACAACAGGAAGTGCGGGAGTAAAATTTTTTTCAAACCTCTTGGATGCCATTAGTGATTACAAAAATAAGTACATACAATCTGCAGAGCAAAGAATAATTTCATGAGTTTTAGAAATGGAGATTTATCTAAGCTGTCAAATTAATTGATAATAATATGAATTTCAGACATTCATGCCGCAATTTTTAGAAACATAGGTATCCCATTCGGACTCAAAAAAAATTAAGGGTTGATATTTTTCAGTTGATAAAATTATTCATGGCGAAATTCTTTCAACAAATTTAAATGAATTATTAAAAGCGATAAGCACATCGCTAAGATCAACAATGCTTTCCCCTGTAAGGTCGCAAATTTGATATCCGGTCATAAATTCTTGAGCATCATTGAACACTCTTACCAGATCCGTGAGATCTATTATTCCATCCTGATCAATGTCACCGGAATAAATAGCATATTTTAATGGTGACTCATTTACCTTAACCTGATTAAAACCAAATGCCATCGCACTGTCTTCGGTAAAGTCATAAGAGATTTCTCCCGTTGCATTATAGGCAATGTTAATATTCAGTCTGCTCCATGTTTCAATTGAATTCCGGTGTTTGATTGAAATATAAAAATCACCTTCGGGAGTGTTATAATATCTAAATACTCCCGTGAATGTTGCCGAATCAATTCCCGAAACTGCCGAATCAATAGGAGTGTAAGGATTGCTTGCATCGTAAAGATAAGAAATGATTGTATCTGACATCCTAAGTCTATTATCGGAATTGTCATACAGACCTTCGGGGATCGCCTTTATGTCAAGTGTTACATGAGGAGAATCTATTACAGTCAGCAATACGGATACAGTATCGTTTGAGCGGTTAATGTCACCGGAAAGTTCCGAATAAAATTTAAATTCATAATCGCCCGGCGACTGCGGAACATGATTGAATGTCAGTTCAACAGAATCTCCTGATGCAAGGGCGCCGGTGAGAAATCCCGGACCTGCTTCGCCATTGATACTGAAATTAACCGGAATGGACGACAGATCATTAGAGCCGAAATTTTTCAGTACGCCTCTGAAAGTCAGTGACATACCTTTATATAGATAACCTGTATCAATATTCGCTGCGTAAGAAATTCCCGCATCTTTTATTGAATCAACAACCTGAACCGAATAACAGAGTGTGTCATTTAATTTATTGGTATCGCCGGATAAAGTTGTGAAAAATTTAAGTGAATAGTTTCCCGGGAATTGAGGTGTGAAAGCATTGCCGCCGCAAAAAAATACAGAAGATGTATCATACGAATATGTAAGACCGGAAAACACAGGACCGAGAGTAAGAGTATCGTTGATTATGCAATATACAGGAACTGAATCTAAATTGTTTTTCCCGTAGTTTCGAAGGTTGACATTAAAACAATTACTGCTGCCTGTAAAGACTGTTCCTGTGTCTGCGTTTTCGGAAGATGAAATTCCGGGATCATTGCTTAAGTTTGTTAGTATGAAACTGTCAACGAGTTCATAGTCTTTGCTTATGAATTTGATAGCAATGCTGTCTGTGTATTCGGTGCATTGGATTGCTCCGAAGTTATCAACATATTGAAATCTGCTGCCGGGATATGAAGGAAGAAGCTCTTCATTTTTATCCTCGCCTCCGAGTCCGCAGATGAAATAAGGAAGCCCTGACACGATGAGAGATTCATAAGTATGATTATGTCCGCTGAAGACAACCGATGCTCCCCATTGCTTGAAATTCCAGCGTAGAACTTCGTATGCGTCAATGAGTTCAAGCGGAACTGATGAATACGGCGGATGATGAATCACTACGATTTTCCATTTTGCACTCGAGTTTTGAATTTGTGTCTTCATCCATTGAGCCTGAACCGAATTGCTGTCTATTCCATCGGGTTCAGAAAAGGCGCGATGATTATCCGGACTTATTCCGGAATTGGCAATAAAGAATTCCACATCCCCTTTGCGAAATTTGTAATAACGAACTCCGAGTGGAGACCACAGATCCGGCGTATTCCCTTTGTGAATGCAAGTATCGGTAAGTTTAAAATAATTGTAGTAAGTGTGACCTGCATTGCGAATGTCATTTGGACCAATCCAGCGGTAGTCATACAGGTCATGATTTCCAAGAGCAGGAAAAAATTTGTTAACAGGTGAACTGCCGCTGCCATAATTTCCAATATAGGGTTTTATAAATTCGTGATAATACTTTCCTATATTGTGGTCAATGGAGTCAGCGATGTTACCCTCATAGTAATTGTTGTCACCCAGGGTTACAATAAAATCAGGGTTCCATGACTTTACTAATTGTGACACTTCAAATTCGGCCGGTTCATCACAGCCGTAATCTCCGAACAAGGCAAATTTCATTTGGGGGTGAACATTTAGCGGAGCAATTAAGACTAAAATAGTAATGATTGTTCTTTTCATAATAAAATTTTCATGATGATTTGATTCATAAAAAAGAAAATGTCGCCGCATTACATAAAATGAATTTGCAGTTTCTTAATCTGCAGTTATTACAGCTTGGGGTTATGGTTAATGGCTAACCGATTGGGGTTTGGGGATTTAGGAAATGGGGGAACCTATTGTTTGACCTTTGTAGAACTAGAAATTCTGTGTAACAAAAATTTTGGGGTATTGGGAATTTTTGCGGGAAGTTTTTTCGGATTACCCGCAAGAGGGGGACGATAATCAAAAACTTGGATATTCTTGGGAGATTTTTCTTGGCGCTAAATCAAAATTAACAAAATTAAATTATTTTGCAATTAAGAAAATAAAATCATTCATTCAATTCATGGAACAACTTTAGTTATAAAGTCATAAGAATTGTTAAAGACCAGAAGCATGTCACTAATATCAACGAAACCGTCGCCGTTGAGATCCTCTTCAATATTACCTGACGGAAAGCCTGTGATCATATTGTAAATATCATTCAGATCAGTCAGGTCAATAATTCCGTCTGAATCCATATCTCCGCAGTAAATCGCGTATAGTTGAGGCATGGTACTGATTCTTATAACATTGTTACCGAATGCCGAGGAACTGTCAATGGAAAAGTCATAATAGAATGCAGATGTGAAGTCTCCGCTTAAGTTGATTGGATAGCTGCTCCAGGTTTCAAGTGAATTTTTGTTCTTAGCAACAATATAGAAATTTCCCGTTGATACATTTGCAAACCTATACCATCCCTTGTAAGTGATAGAATCAATTTTTGCTGATGCCGAATCAACCGCATTATATGGGCTTTCTGCCTGACAAAGAAATGTTTCCATTGTTTTGCTCCTGTTGAGCCGGTAAGATGCGTTACTAAACAAGCCCTGTGGAATCACTGTTAACTCTAGATTGATCATATTCGGATCAATTATTGTCAACGTCAGCTTTGACGTATCATTATCATTATTTGAATCTCCCGTAACGGAACTTACGAAACTGTAATTATAAACTCCGGATGCAGAAGGCTCAAGTACAAACTGAACCGCAGCCGTATCACCCGGATTCAGTGAAGGTGAAGATTGCGTTTGGGCAGGAGTGCCGTTTACGAAAAGTTTGACAGGAACAGAAGGCAGGCTGACAAAGCCAAAATTCTTGACTACCGATTTCAAAGATATATTAGTGTTGCTGTAAACTGTTCCGGGGTTTGTACATACTGCTGAAATTGTTCCCGCATCTTTAATCGAATCAAGTACAGTAATATTCATTGTAACCGTATCGTTGAATTTGTTTGGATCTGCCGCGAGTCCTGTATAGAATTTCAGAGTATAATTTCCGGGAGTTTGCGGTATGAATGATCTTGGACCCCAAAAAGTAACAAGCGCACTGTCGCCCGGACTTAATGAACCTGTGCTGACCGGACCAATCTGACTTCCGCCATTTACTCTATAATATACAGGAACTGAAGACAGTACATTTCCTCCAAAGTTCTTTACTCTTACATTAAAACTTTGAACTGAATGAGTATATACGTTTCCTGAACCGGTGCGTGTGACTTTTGTTATGCCGGGATCATTGTTGTATGTAGTTATTTTATATGAATCAATGACAGTATTCTGAATGTTGACGAATTTAAAAGTAAGGCTGTCAGTGTAAGCATTAACCCGCAGAGCTCCGAAGTTATCAATGTATTGGAATCTGCTGCCGGGGTAAGAGGGACTTAAACTGGTTGATCTGTCTTCGCCTCCTACTCCGCAGATAAAGTAGGGAAGTCCGTTAATGATCAATGATTCATAAGAATGAACATGACCGGATACCACAGCGGATGCGCCCCATTGCCTGAAGTTCCATCTCAATACGCTGAAAATGTTTTCATATCCTGCAGGCAAAGAAGCATAAGGCGGATGATGCATCAGTACAATTTTCCACTTGGCGGTTGAGTTTCGTATTTGATTCTTTATCCATTGAGCCTGAACCGAATTGCTGTCAACGCCGTCAGGCTCTGTATAAAGAACCGGAAAATGGTTGTCCGGACTTGCTCCGGTATTTATTACAAAAAATTCAACATTATTTTTTTTGAACTTGTAATATCTAACCCCGTTTGGACTCCAGACGTCCGGTGTGTTGCCTTTATAGATGCATGTATCCGTAAGAAGAAAATAATTGTAATAGGTATGCCCTGCATATCTTATGTCGGTAGGACTAAACCATGTAAAGTCATAAAAGTCATGGTTGCCAAGTATAGGAAAAAACCTGTTGACATTCGGACTGCCGCTTCCAAAATTTCCCAGGTAAGGATTTATGTAATCGTGATAATATCTTCCGATATTGTAATCAATGCTGTCGCCGTTGTTGCCTGTGTAATAATTATTGTCTCCGAGAGTAATCAAGAAATCCGGATTCCAGGACTTGACGAGATTTGCAACTGCTAATTCACCCGGTTCATCACATCCATAATCACCGAACATCGCGAATTTTGTCTGAGCGCAAAGTGAAGATGAAAAAATGAGTAAGAAAGTAATCAGTTTCATTTGCCAATTTTAAATTGAACAGAAATATAGTATGCCGCCGTCAGAGCATAAGACGTTAGAGCGGATTTTGTCGAAAAAAATTGTGAAGAATAATTTACGGAAAGTTCTAAAGGAAATTGTGATCGGGCATAGAAGAGGGAATGAATCGCCATATTCACATTGTCAATTCTTACCAATCCGGAAATCGAGTTATATTTATGAAGTCACGTATGTTGTCCAAAAGGATATCAGCATATTGACACATCTCAAGATTTACTTCAAAATCTGATCGGATCTGCCAAAGAAATAAGCAACTTATTGGGGAGTTTTATCGGCGGAATCCTTTGTATAGTATACAAAGTTATGAATTTTTGTTAATAGGCGCAAGAGGAAATCGTGAATCGTGAATCGTGAAATCGTGAATGGTGAATCGTGAAATCGTGAATGGTGAATCGTGAATGGTGAATCGTGAATCGTGAATCGTGAATCGTGAATCGTGAATCGTGAATCGTGAATGGTCAATCGTGAATGGTCAATCGTGAATGGTGAATGGTGAATGGTGAATGGTGAATGGTGAATGGTGAATGGTGAATGGTGAATGGTGAATGGTGAATGGTGAATCGTGCATCGTCAAATCGTGAATGATGAATGGTGAATCGAGGGTACTAAAGTTATTTTTCCCGATTGCCGATTCCCGATTGCCGATTCCCGACTGCCGATTCCCGATTCCCGACTGCCGATTCACGATTCCCGACTTCCGACTCACGATTCCCGACAGCCGATTCCCGACAGCCGACTCACGATTCCCGACTCCCGATTCCCGATTCCCGACTTCCGACTCACGATTCCCGACAGCCGACTGCCGATTCCCGACTGCCGACTCGCGTCATTAAACTACCTTGATTAAAAGTTTAAGTATGCTTAAACTTCCAATTAGATAAACTTAATCATGAAGATGAATAAAAGCCTGGAAGATTATTTGAAACACATTTATTCAATTCAGTCTTCCGGGAAAGTAACTAACATGGAACTTGCGGAGAAGCTGCATATTTCAGGAGCGGCGGTGAGCGAGATGGTATCGAAACTCTCGAAATCAGGATACATAAAGAATACTCCATACAAAGGATTTCAACTGACGAAGAAGGGCGAGACAGTTGCGCTTAACCTTGTAAGAAAGCACAGACTTTGGGAGGTCTTTCTCCTTGAACACCTGAACTACCCCTGGGACAAAGTTCACAATGAAGCCGAGAATCTCGAACATGCATCCTCGGAAGAGCTTATCTCTCGCCTCGAGAAGTTTCTGCAATACCCGAAGTTTGACCCTCATGGCCATCCCATTCCCGACAAAAAGGGATACATTCCGCGCGAAAGAAATGTGCAGTTGTCTGAATTGAATGTCAATAATTCTGCCGTGATCAAGAGTGTATCCGATGAAAATCCCGAAGTGCTGATTTATCTTACCAAAGTAGGATTAAAACTCAATGACGAAATCAAAATCATAGAGAAGATAAGCTTTGACAATTCAATCAGAATTTATTCAAGGTCGGGAGGAATTTTCTTGAGTGAAAAGCTTTCCAAAAATATCTTTGTAAAAAAAATTTAGATCAAATGTTTTATGGACAATATGAAACTTGACAGTGAAGCCATAGCTCTTGCACACGAGTCCGAGAAGGGATGGCGCAACAAACGCATTGCCAATACTCTTCCTGAAGTGTTTTCATCAATTGCTGTTCCGAAATCAGGCTCCTTCTTCAGGAAGCTTATGGCATTTACCGGACCGGGACTTATGGTTGCAGTAGGCTACATGGACCCCGGCAATTGGGCTACTGATCTGGCAGGTGGTGCGAAATTTGGTTATATACTAATCAGCGTCATACTTATTTCAAACATCTTCGCAATGTTCCTGCAGCATCTTTCACTTAAACTCGGAATTGTAACGGGACGTGATCTGGCACAGGCTTGCAGAGATCATTATTCAAAACCGGTTTCATTCATTCTGTGGATATTATGCGAAATTGCAATTGCAGCTTGCGATCTCGCAGAAGTAATCGGCTCTGCCATAGCGCTGAATCTTCTCTTTGGAATTCCTCTTGTAATCGGAGTACTTGTTACCGTGATAGATGTTCTTGTAATCCTTCTGTTCCAATATAAAGGATTCAGATATCTTGAAAGTATTGTTGCCGGACTAATCGCGGTAATTTTAACATGCTTTGCTTATGAAATAATTGTTTCGAAGCCGGATGTCTTTCCTATAATTTCATCCCTTCTGCCAAGCGCGCAAATAGTTTATAATCCCGAAATGCTATACATTGCTATCGGAATCCTTGGCGCAACTGTCATGCCGCATAATCTCTATCTGCATTCAAGCATTGTGCAGACCAGAAACTATGAGCGAAACAGCGAAGGCAAAAAGATGGCGGTGAAGTTTGCAACAATTGATTCAACTACTTCCCTTTTCATTGCTTTCTTTATTAATGCTGCAATCCTAATTGTATCTGCCGCAACTTTTCATACATCCGGAAACAGCGAAGTTGCTGATATTTCCGATGCATATAAATTACTTTCCCCGCTTCTCGGAATCAGTCTTGCAAGCACAGTATTTGCCGTAGCGCTGCTGGCTTCCGGGCAGAACTCAACACTTACCGGAACTCTCGCTGGACAGATTGTAATGGAAGGATTTCTCAATATAAGATTAAAACCTTGGCTTCGAAGACTGATAACAAGGATGATCGCAATCATTCCCGCATTCATTGTGACGGTTATTTACGGAGAGAAAGGAACGACAAGTTTGTTGATACTTAGTCAGGTAATACTTTCGATGCAGCTTAGCTTTGCCGTTGTTCCGCTTGTTCAGTTCACCGGGGATAAAAATAAGATGGGTCAATTTGCAAATAAGACCTGGCTCAAAATAATTTCAATAGCAATAACTATTGTGATTATGATTTTCAATGCTTACTTGCTTATTGAAACTTTCAGTGAATTTTTTTCAGGATAGAAGTTGATAGTCAACCGATGCTCATTTCCTTCTCAAGATAGCAAGCAAACTTTGTTCCTTTCAGGAATTCAACCATCTCATCGTAATTCAGGATGATATCCCGAAGATTCGCCGGAATAATCTTCTTAAGTCGAGTGTTCACCTGATGTGAATCAACTCCGAGAAATGAAAATGCTTTGTCTGCGGTAGATTGATGTTTTGAATTGTCGAGCAGATCATTTTCATAGACTAACTTCAAATGAGGAATGCCATCTATTTTGTCTTCCTCCATTCTGTCAAGCTCATCTCCCCAGTTGAGTATGTCCAGCAACAGTTGACAGTCAATGTTAATTCTCCCGTGCGAGAAATCTTTGTCTCGTTTTACGTGAAAGACATTTGTCTTATTTGAAATGATGCCTGAAATTTTGTGATTAAGTGAATTCTCCCTCTTAAGGTAAATGAATTTCCAGCCGTCGTCGTTGAGTCTGTTGAAAAGATCAATATCATCGGGATAATTATGTTCATCCCGGAACTGTTCTATTTTGACCTTGAATCCATAAACCTGTTTTCCCTTTAGCACCGCTCTCTTTGCACAACTATCAATGTAGAGGCGGGGGTATCTAACTTTAGTCTTCGTATTTGAAAGATTAAATATTTCATAATCGCAGAATACATCAGAATGACAATTGAGCAAATCGGTAAGCACAGTGCTTCCCGTTCTTCCGCGTGTATAAATTAAGAATTTCTTTTGAGGCGCGGAAGTAAAAGGATCAAAGTAATTGAAATATTTTGAATAGCGGATTAGCTTCTTAAACTTTAATAATTTATTAATCAACTTTTCCTGTGTTTAAGAATAAAATTTTGAATTCACAATTCTCTTTACAAAATAAATATGTGCTCCTATTTCTTGTAGATCTTCAAATCTCTGAATTTAAAAAATGCGAAACCTGATGAAGTTATCCCGACGGCATTAATCTTGTATGAAAAAAATTCACTCACGCGCGGCGATGGAACTGTTACGTTGACATATACGTCATTAGCTGCTGATGATGAACTATCGAGATTAAACAAATTTACGTTATTACTTCCGCTTACATAAAATATACTCATTGGCGCCGGCGAGTGGTTATTGGACCTTGAATAGTAAAATGAAATTCTTGCACTGTCTCTGTCAGAGAAGTTAAGTGCCGAAGATGTGATGGACAGGGTTCTGGTAGATGAACCGCTGTTTATGCCAACCGAATCACCTGACACTTCAGCAAGAAGAACTTCACCCGTGCCGGGCTGATTGTTGTTGGTTGAATTGTCGTCGCTGCATCCCGCAGCAATCAAGAGCAAAATTGTTAAAACTTTAATCAGGTATTTTGTCATAATTTGATTGTTTTGAAAATACTAATTTAAAGTAACGCGGAAAAAAAGATTGAGGCTTGAACATTTCAAAATTATGGAATGTATTTCAAAGTTCAAAGCAAGTTTTCTGAACATTGCACCTTCCCAATTTCCGCATCATTAAGGCAAAAATTCAAATGTCAATTGACAACAAGACGCTTCAGACATGGTATCATCATCTGCAGGATGAGACAGATGCTGCATATCTTTATCAGGTTCTCGGAAAGTATGAACCAAATGAAAAACGAAAACAAATTTATTTTAAGCTTTCAGAAGTTGAAAAGAAGCATCAGTCCGTGTGGATTGATCTTCTGAAAAAGAATGATATCAATGCATCAGGCATTGCACCTTCGTTTAAAGCAAAGACCTTTGCATGGATTGCAGCAAGATTCGGTACGGGAATCCTTGCGAAAATGATGCTCCGTGAAGAAGGACTTGAAGTTAAGTCATATCTTGGATTGTATAATTCTTCGGATTCGACTCAAACAAAGGATATTGCATTGAAGCTTGCCAAAGATTCCGCAGAGCATTCGGGAGAGCTCTCTGCGCTGCTTGAGACTGAAGGCGAATCTTGGCACCAGACCGAATCGGGCGGACTTCTTAGAAATATTATTTACGGATTCAATGACGGGCTCACTGCCAATTTCGGATTGATTGCAGGGGTTATTGGAGCAGATGTTCAGCACCACATAATTTTGATATCAGGAATTTCCGGAATGATCGCCGATGCATTGTCAATGGGCTCTTCGGGATACCTCGCGGCAGTCAGCGAGAAGGAAGTTTATGAACACGAGAAGAGAATGGAAGCCGATGAAATCAGATTGATGCCCGAACTTGAAGCCGAAGAGCTTGCCTTGATTTATCAATCGAAAGGAATGTCAAAAGATGACTCGGAAAAACTGGCAAACGAAATAATTAAAAATCCTGAACTTGCTCTGCAGGAAAAGGTGAAGGAAGAATTGCATATCAGTGAAAGAGAAACATCTCCATTAAGGGAAGGCTGGATAACCGGCCTTGCTACTGCCGTTGGTGCGGTGATCCCCGTTGTCCCATTTATTTTCTTCGAAGGTCAGACTGCAATCTGGATATCTTTTGTGATTTCGATGATAGCACATTTCATCGTTGGCGCTGCGAGAAGCTTCTTTACCGGCAGAGGAATTTTCAGAAGCGGTTTTGATATGTTTGTTGTTGGAATGGGCATTGCTGTTATTGGTTACTTTATCGGCGAAATGATTTCAAAATGGCTGTGAAGTCAATGACAACACATCCGTCCAAAACGATGTTCAGAAATTTATCAAAAGTGTTTTGGACGGCAATACAATGACAAGGGTCCGAAACTAAAATAGAAACTTGTTTCAGCATTTTGAAAACATTATTTTAAAATATAGAAAGTCATCCACTTTTTTAGTCTTAAATAAATTTTTTTACTAACCATTTAAATAAAATGAAATGCGTTATGAAAAAAAATTATTCTACTCTCTCTCCTTGGTTTTATCCCCCGGGAAACTATTATGCGAATAAATTCGGCAGATTCCCGCAAACTGATTTTGTTCGCTATCGTTCTACATTCTAATTGTTTTTTCAAAAATTAAACATGAAAGGTCAGGCAATGAAAAAGACAATACCGGTAATTGTTTTCTTGTTGTTCTCGATTAATCTCCTTAATGCTGCTCCAAAGATCAGTTTTGAAGACATCATGGCTAATGCAGAAATGAATCCTTCTTCCGTAGTTCAATCAAGACAGATGGCCGTTGTTCTTGGAATTCCGGTTACAGTTTATTCCAAAGACAATGTAATTGCAGATTTAAAAGGAACTGAAAACGGAATGCCGGTTTATGCAGTCATTACTAACTTTGCAAATATTTATGACGGAGGCTACACTGCATTTTATGAAGAGCTGTTG
>JBDHXH010000051.1:0-20240 GCA_039810605.1 Ignavibacteria bacterium
TGTGTTTTCATTGATAACAATCCGACAAATCAGTCTCAAGGGCATAGCGTTTATTTTGAGAAACTTAAAAATGCGTTGATCGAAAATGTTTCTGTTGTTACTCCGCCAAACAATACCAGAATAGGCATAGACATTAATCTTCTTAGCAGAGAAGATTATACTAATATTACGATAAGGAATTCTCGAATTATCAGATCTACACCGGGAAGCGGCATCTGGATACAAGCAAGAAATGATTTGTTCAATCCGCCTGCAAGACTGGATACAGTCATGGTTCAGGGTGTAACATTTACAGGGTGCGATACAAATCTTGCATTCAACAGACAAGTTAAAAACATGAATGTTGACAAATGCGATCTAAGCACATACTCTGTTTACGGTTTGGTTAATTACACAGACCAGGGTGGAACAATAGATGCATCGGATAATAAATGGAAGAATGGAGGTATTCCCGACACTACGGTAATTTCCGGTGGTCTTCTGACTCAAGGAAATAATATTATTTCTTTCATGCCCTCAACAGACGGCATATTTATCGGCATGGGTATCCTGGGTCCCGGAATTGCTCCCGGGGCAACAGTCGTTGGGAAATCGCCGAACACAATTGTAATGAGCGACACGGCACTTGCAAGCGGTTTTATTCCGCAGATAGGATTTGCTTTTAATTTTGCAACTTCGACTAACATAGTGAGAACATCTTTGAATTTCGTACATACACCCAACCCTCTTCCCAATTCAATAATCAATTCTTCAAATGTAAGTTTTCCTGATGTTCCATCTGCAATTGCCGGAACAAGTGCGGGAGGCACAATCTGGAATATTCCAAATGCAACTATTCCCGGAAACATAGTTATTGACAGGGATTTGAAATTGATAGGACCGGGTGCAGGTTTCTTACATGGAGGAAGTCTTACAACTTTTACCGATCTTACAGTTAATACAGGTTCATTCTTTTTTATGGGTAGTGACTTTGCCGTTTCCGGAAGTTATACTCCCGGAACAACAACCATAGGCGCGAACAACACGCTCATGATAAACGGATCAATTGTTTCCGGCGGTCAAATTATTGGTGGTTCAAAATCGGACATGTTCTTTGGCGGAGCAGGACCAAGTACAACACTTGGTACAGTTTCAGGAGGACTTCGCACGTTGCAGCTCAATCGTCCAAGCGGAATTTCACTTGGCGCCTCCTTGCTGCTTCAAAGATTATTATTCCTTCAAAATGGAAATCTTTTGCTTGAGAATAATGATTTAGTTCTCGATTCAAGAATTAGCGTATTCAGTCCGGACTATGCAAACAGTTTTGTAGCGACAAACGGTCCAGGGGTCATTCGTAAGAACTTTGACACAAAGTCCGTAACATCATTTAATTTCCCGATTGGAAGGGGTTCATACACACCTGCGTTTATTTATCTTGCCAATCCAAATTATGGAATAGGCTCGCACATTATCGGAAGAGTACTTGACCTAAAGCATCCGCAAAATGGATGTCCTACAGATTTTCTAAACAGATATTGGGAATTGAGATCAGCGGCAATGGGCTTTACTGCGAATACAAAATTTACTTATGCTACCGGTGATGTGGCAGGAACGGAAGCAAACATAGTTGGTGCAAGGTGGAATGGATTCCTTTGGGATGCATTCACACCTGTCAACACGGTTACTCATTCATTTACAGCCAACGGAATAAATTCTCTCGGAGACTTTACAGGCGGAGGATTGAACTGCATTGGCGGCTCGAACACACTTGTTAATGCAAAAGTATTTCTCCAAGGTTCTTATTCGGGTTCTGATACTATGAGAACCGACCTTCAGCAATATGGAATTATTCCTTTGTCACAGCCATATTCATCATCACAATTCAACTATCCCGGAACCGAATCAGTTTTATCAATACCTGCCGGTGTTGTTGATTGGGTATATGTTGAAATAAGAGTTACGTCAAATGGTCCTCCGGTACTTAACGGCAGAAGAGCTGCATTCTTGAAATCTGACGGATCGATAGTTGACCTTGACGGAACAAGTCCTGTTAAGATGCCCAGTGTTGCAACAGGAAATTATTTCATAGTCATTGGTCAGAGAAATCATTTACCGGTGATGACTGCTTCGGCGCAGCCTCTTGGCGTATCAAGTCCATTGTATGATTTCACTACGGGACTTTCACAATACTTTGGCGGCGACGCAGCAAGTCTTGGCGGCGGAAAATTTGGAATGTACTCCGGTGATGCCAACGCATCTTTTGTTGTATCGGCAGCCGATTATCAAATCGTTTCAAGCAATCTGCTGCAGACAAATTACAATCAGGGCGATTTGAATCTTTCGGCAATTGTATCTTCGGCTGATTATGCGTTTATAACTAACAATTTGCTTAAGACATCAAATGTTCCAAATTATCCATAAGAATAAAATTTTAAAACATACTAAATCAACTTGTCTATGAAGGCTTTATCTAAAATTCTAATTGTACTGCTGGCAGTTGTAATGTGCGAAAGTGCATTTGCGCAAAACACAGTTACAAATAATATTGCAAATTTCACATTGAGTAACAACGGCACGAAGTTCAGTTTTGATGTATTTATTCTTAGGACTTCTTCCGCCCCGTTCAGTATGGGCAGTACTAGTTTTATCGTGAGCTACCCTACAGGAAGACTTAGTAATCCTGTTTTATCGAACATAAATCCGAGATATACATCCGGAAGTCCTTCTCTTTCATATAATGCAATGATAACTCAAGTACTCCTCAACAGCAAAGTAGCAGTTCAGATCAATTACACCGGTGGTTTAGGAGATACCATAACAAGTGTTCCCGGAACAACCGGAATGGGCGAATTGATTGCGACCGTTACTTTGGACATTATCAATCCGATTGATACTGCCACCGTCAAATGGGATACGATAAATTCCGCAGTTGTCAGTCCTTCTTTTGAGACTGCAGTAAGTACTTGGGGAGGTATCTATCACGGAGCATTGCCTGTTGAAATGGTTAACTTCACATCTGCAATTGTTCGGAATAATGTTAAACTTTCATGGACAACGGCTGCGGAAACAAACAACAGCGGATTTGAAATTGAAAGGAAATCTGTAGAAAATTCCAGTTGGAAAAAGGTCGTATTTGTAGAAGGAAGCGGCACAACACATGAGAACAGATCATACGAGTTTACGGACAGGGGTTTGAATTCGGGAAACTACAATTACAGAATCAAGCAGATTGACTACAACGGAAACTTCGAGTATTTCAACCTTCGCAATGAAGTCAATATAGGAGTACCTATGCAGTATGAATTGAGTCAGAATTATCCGAATCCTTTTAATCCCGCGACAAAGATTAATTTCTCATTACCGGCAGATGCGAGAGTAACTCTTGCAGTCTATGATATAAGCGGGCGGCTCATTTCAACGTTGATCAACAATGAGTTAAAAGCAGCAAGCTATTACACTGTCGAGTTTAATGCTTCTAATTTGTCGAGCGGTACATACTTCTATTCATTGAAGACGCAGAATTTTTCCGACACAAAGAAGATGGTGGTAATAAAATAGTAATTGAAAATTCTTGTTATAATATATCCGCAAAGAAGTTTTTCTTTTTTGCGGATTTTATTTTTTACGCAAATCATAAAATTGAATTATGAAATTCAGGATTGAACATGACACGATGGGCAACGTAAAAGTTCCCGCGGACAAATACTGGGGAGCGCAAACGCAAAGATCAAAAGAAAATTTTAAGATCGGGAACAACCTGATGCCAAAGGAAGTCATTTTTGCATTTGCAATTCTCAAGAAAGCTGCAGCAGAAGCAAACTTTGAACTTGGCGCTCTTTCCAGCGAAAAGATGAAATTGATTTCAAAGGTCGCTGACGAAATCCTCGCTTCGAAACTCGATGACCAATTCCCTCTCACAGTCTGGCAGACCGGCTCCGGAACGCAATCAAACATGAATGTAAACGAAGTAATTGCAAACAGAGCTCATGTATTAAAGGGAGGAAAATTAGAGGACAAGAAGAAAATACTTCATCCAAACGATGACGTTAACAAATCTCAATCTTCGAACGATACTTTTCCAACAGCAATGAACATTGCGTCATATAAAGTTATTACGGAACGAACAATTCCGAAGGTTGAGAAATTAATCAGGACACTTGAGAAGAAATCGAAGGAATTTATGAATGTGATTAAGATTGGACGAACGCATTTCATGGATGCGACTCCGGTTACGCTTGGACAGGAATTTTCCGGATATGTTTCGCAATTGCGACACGGAGTCCATGCTGTTAAAAACAGCATGGACCACCTTTCTGAACTTGCGCTCGGAGGTTCCGCAGTTGGAACAGGAATTAATGTTCCGAAAAATTATGACAAACTCGCTGCAAAGAAGATTGCCGCCCTGACAGGGCTTCCGTTTAAAACGGCAACCAATAAATTCGAATCACTCGCTTCAAATGATGCGATTGTCGAAACATCCTCTGCTCTTAAAGTTCTCGCAGTCAGTCTGATGAAAATAGGAAATGATTTGCGCATTCTTGCATCCGGTCCCAGAAGCGGCATTGGCGAAATATTGATTCCGGAAAATGAACCGGGATCATCTATCATGCCGGGAAAAGTAAATCCTACACAGATCGAAGCCCTTACAATGGTTTGCGCACAGGTAATAGGAAATGATGTTTCAATTACAATCGGCGGTATGAGCGGACACTTTGAATTAAATGTTTACAAACCGATGATGATTTTTAATTTGCTTAACTCCGCAATCCTTATCGGAGATGCATGCGAATCCTTTAATGATAATTGTGCCGCGGGAATACAGCCCAATTATAAGACTATTAATAAGAATCTCGAAAATTCTCTTATGCTTGTAACAGCACTCAACACGCACATCGGGTATGAAAAGGCTGCACAAATTGCAAAGAAAGCTCATAAGGAAAATAAATCATTACGCGAAGCCGCAATTGAACTTGGTTTTCTTACCGACAAAGAATTTTCAGAGAAAGTTGATCCGCGGAGAATGGTCGGCAAAATTCCGAAATAAGAAAATGGAAATTAATGACGATGCATTCGGGAAATTTCCTGTTATCAATACACATAATCTCACTCTAAGGGAAATCGTTATCGGCGATATAGAGGAAATATTCACGATTCTTTCCAATATTGACTTACTGAAATATTTCGGAAAACTTCCCTTTAAAGATATCTCCGAAGCACGTGAAAAAATTATTCAAACTGCCGATGCATTTACAAATAAGGAAGGTATTCGTTGGGGAATTACAACTTCTGATTCAGATAAACTGATAGGCACTGCAGGAATTTGGAGGATAGACAGATTACATAAGCGGGGTGAGATCGGATATGAGCTGCTCCCCGATCACTGGGGTAAGGGAATCATGAAGGAAGCACTAAGCGCAATTATTAATTTTGGATTTACGAAAATGAATTTTCATACTCTCGAAGCCAATACCGACCCGCGTAACATTGCATCAAATAAACTTCTGGAAAGTCTTGGATTCTGCAAAGAAGGACATATCAAGGAAAGCTTTTTCTTCAATGGGCAATTCTTCGACACTGCAATATATAGCAAATTAAATCCACTTCGATAATAGATAACAAGTCCGATTCAATTTCAAAATGTGCTTTCAAAAAATGCTTCGGGTAAATTAAGAAGGCACATTCAAAAAAATGCGCCTTCAAAATTACTTAAAAATAAGAGATGCATGGTTACAATAAATCTTCAATTGACTTTTCAAATTCTTCATAACTTGTCTTGCCGATAAAAGTCTTTGTGAGCTTTCCCTCCTTGTCAAAGATAAATGTTCCGGGAATTCCACCATTCCAATTTTTATCCATATAATTTATGAGATCGTCATCTTTGGCAAATCCGTTATAATAAGTAAGGAAATCAACCTTCATCTTCTTAAGAAAATTTGTCGTCTTTGAGTCAAGATCTTCACTGAAGTCAAGAGATACCATCACAAGTTTGAAATCCTTCTCCTTAAATGAGTTATTAATTTTGACAATGTCGGGAAACTCTTCTACACAGGGTTTGCACCAGGTTGCCCAAAAATTAATCAGAACAACTTTTCCTTTATTGGCAGTCTTGATGCTGTCAAGTGTATGTTGAGTTGCAGAGACGAGTTCCTGACTTTTCACAACGGAAATATTGACGGTAAGAATGATTGAGATAAATAATAATTTCAGCATTCAGGTAATTGTTATCTTTTGATTGAGCAGCCGAAGGCTTTGGTTTCAGCAACTGAAATTTCCTTGCCCGCAAGAAATTCGTTCAGAGCGTTTGAGAGATCATTTGAAGAGACTTTATTCTCATCTCTGTTATCATCAATTCTTCCGTGATAAATTAATTTCATATCTGAATCAACAACGAATACTTCCGGAGTTCTCTGTGCAGAAAACTGGTCAGCAACAATATTGTTGACATCTTTGAGGACAGGAAAATTATATTTCAAACTTGCGGCATGATTCATTACATCTTCAGTTGGTTCAGTCTTGTTTGAATTAATTCCCCAGAATGCAATTCCATTTGATCCGAACTGGTCGACAAGTTTTATAAGTCTGTCTGTATAGGGCTGAACATTCGGACATTCAGTTGAAACAAAAATCAGAACTGTTGCCTTCGCACCGGAATTGCTAAGCGTATATGTTGCTCCATCGTAATTGTTAATTGTAAAATCCGATACCTTATCTCCTATCTTGTAGCTTTCGGCTTTATCTTTTGAATTAGCGAATGCAGTTACAAACAGAAGAAAAAGAAAGCAGGTTAAAATCTTTTTTAACATTGTTGGACTCCTTTTTTATTTTAATTGACACAATTGAAATTAAATCAAAAAAGTTTCTTCAAAGATTGATGCTTTTTTCCAGTTATTCAATTCATTTTAATTCACAGCCCTGCTTTGTATGCCTCTGAATTCCTTTGGACATTATTTCCGTTTTGACGTTTCAATTTATCATTACAAAAACTAAATTGCCTCTATTAAAATGAAGAGTCTCAACTAACCCCGTAACTGACTAATGCAGTTAATAGACTGGTTTATCATTCTTCTCTATTTTGTCATTTCACTTCTTATAGGACTTATCTTCTCCAAGCGGGCAAGCGGATCAACAGAAAATTTTTTCCTGTCAGGGAGAAAACTATCCTGGTGGCTCGCTGGTCTTTCGATGGTTGCTACAACTTTTGCAGCAGACACTCCGCTTGCAGTAACTGAACTTGTAGGTCAAAACGGTATTGCAGGCAACTGGCTCTGGTGGAATATGCTGATCGGAGGAATGCTCACTGTGTTTTTCTTTGCAAGACTCTGGAGAAGAGCCGAAATACTTACTGATGTCGAGTTCATCGAATTCAGATATTCAGGAAGACCGGCTGCAGTGCTTAGAGGATTCAAAGCAATCTATATGGGAATTTTCATGAATACGATTATTATGGGTTGGGTAAATCTTGCGATGATAAAAATTCTTATAGGAATGTTTCCTGAATATGTGAATGCATCCAATGCGATTTATTTCGTGGGAGGATGTATTTTACTGACTGCATTCTACTCTGCACTTTCGGGGTTATGGGGAGTGGCAGTAACTGATGCATTTCAGTTTATTCTTGCAATGGCAGGATGTATTGTTCTCGCAATAATTGTAATCGGGCAGCCGCAGATTGGCGGCATCAGCGGACTGAAGGAAAAGCTTCCTGACTGGGCAATGAGATTCACTCCCGTGATTTCATCTGAAACACCCGTCGAAACAACGGGAGGAATACTCGCCTTGACGATCTCATCTTTTCTTGCATTCATAGGTATTCAATGGTGGGCTTCGTGGTATCCCGGAGCTGAACCCGGCGGCGGCGGTTATGTTGCTCAAAGAATGATGAGCGCAAAGGATGAAAAAAATTCTCTGTACGCAACACTCTTTTTTCAGATTGCACATTACTGCATCAGACCATGGCCGTGGATAATCGTAGGATTGTGTGCTCTGATCATTTATCCTGATCTCTCACATGCCGATAAAGGTCTGGGCTTCGTTAAGGCAATGAACGACTTTCTGCCTCCCGGACTGAAGGGACTTTTGCTTGCAGCATTCCTTGCTGCTTATATGTCAACAATTGCAACTCACCTCAACTGGGGTACCTCATATTTCATAAATGATTTTTACAGAAGATTTCTTGTGAAGGAAAAGACCGAGAAACACTATGTGAGTATTTCACGGATCATGACAATTGTGTTTATGTTTCTGTCGGTGATTGTTACAACTCAAATGACTACAATATCCGGTGTCTGGAGTTTTGTAATCGAATGCGGTGCCGGTCTCGGACTGGTGCTGATATTACGGTGGTTCTGGTGGAAAGTAAATGCAATTAGCGAAATCGTTGCAACCGTTGTTCCTTTCATAGTATATGGAATCCTCTACTTCGGAAAATTTGATATTGCATTTCCCAACACTTTATATGTGATTGTTCCCGTTACTACTGCTGCATGGCTCATTACTGCATATATTACAAAGCAAACTGAAGAAACAAAACTCGAATCTTTTTACAGAAGAGTGCATCCGGGCGGACCAGGTTGGAAAAAAATTTCATCCAGACTTCCTGATGTAAAATCCGACAAGGGCTACTTCATTCTTTTCGTGGATTGGATTGCAGGAATTGTACTCGTGTACTCGTTCTTGTTTGGAATCGGCAAACTGATTTTCAAAGACTACACTTTCGGTTTCCTATTCGTGCTTATCGGAATTGCCGCAGCGTTGATCATTAAAAGAAATTTTAATGTAATTAACAAAGAGCTGTTGAGTTGAGCATGCATTGAATCTATTGAGGAAACAAGCTTACTAAAGGAAAATATTTTATTATCGAAATAAAGAAGAGTTTAAAGAGAACTTCAAAACAAATAGACTTTTTCAAATTCTGCTAACATAAATGACATTAAAGGAAAACTCGGCTGCACCTGACTTTAAACTTGTGAGTGATGAAGGTAAAGAAGTGAGTCTCAAGGATTTCAGAGGAAAGAAAGTGATACTTTATTTCTATCCGAAGGATGATACCTCGGGATGCACTAAGGAGGCTTGCAGTTTCAGAGACAGCATAAAACTTTTCGAGAAGAAAAATGCTGTCATTATAGGAGTGAGCAAAGATGACATCAAGTCACATCAAAAGTTCAAGAAAAAGTATGACCTGCCGTTTACATTGCTCTCTGATGAAAATCTGAAAATGCTAAAGTCATACGGAGTTTGGAAAGAAAAATCTATGTACGGAAGAAAGTATATGGGAATTGTCAGAACAACATTCGTGATAGACGAGAAGGGACGCATTGAAAAAATTTTCAACAATGTTTCTGTTGACGGTCACATTAAAGAGTTGCTAAACGCTCTACAATAAAACATAAATTAATTAACCAAAACAAGAAAACAAAAATGAAAAACTACCTTACAGAGTTCATCGGAACATTTTTCTTGGTGTTTACAATCGGAATGTGTGTAATGGAACCGGGAGCAGGTCTAATGGCTCCGCTTGCAATTGGCTCCGTTTTGATGGTGATGGTTTATGCCGGCGGTCACATCTCCGGCGCGCACTATAATCCCGCAGTTTCGCTTGGAGTTTTCATGAGGGGAAAACTGAATTCAAAGGACCTTATCATGTACTGGGTCGCACAGTTTATCGGAGCAGCAGTTGCAGCTCTTGTGGTTTCCTATTTTAAAGTTGGGGCAAGTCCTACTCCAATTACTCACGATGTTGCGAAGAGCTTGTTAGTAGAATTTCTTTTTACGTTTGCACTGGTGTACATTGTATTGAATGTTGCAACTGCGGATGAGACCGCAGGCAATTCATATTTCGGGCTGGCAATCGGATTCATCGTGGTTGCAGGGGCTTATGCAGTCGGTGCTATATCAGGGGGAGCCTTCAACCCTGCAGTTGCACTCGGAATTTCGATGCTTGGGCTAAGCAGTTTCTCGAGTATCTGGATATACCTTGTCGGATGCTTTGCAGGTGGCGCGGTAGCTGCAATAATCTTCAAAATGCAGCACCCGAGCGCAAACTGAATCATTATTTTTTCTCAAAGCTTAAAAATGAAAAGTTTGAGAAATCAGAAATTCGTCATTTAATATTTGTAAGAAAATATAATGCTTTGAGGAAAAAATTTTAATCTGTTAAAAATGTCTGAAGAAATTGTTGTCAAAGTTGTAGAGTCCGAAACGGACAAGAATGATTTCATTAATTTCCCTTACAAGTTTTATGCGGGCAACAAGAACTGGGTTGAACCCCTTCGCTTTGATGTAAGGAATAATCTTAACGAGAAAAAGAATCCATTCTATCAGCATTCCAAAATAAGGCTATGGTTAGCATATAAAGGAAGTGAGATTGTCGGACGCATTGCCGGCATTATTAATGACAGCCATAACAAATTCTATAATGACAGAACAGGTTTCTTCGGTTTCTTTGAGTGTATAGACAATAAGGAAGTTGCCTCAATGCTTTTTGAGAAAGCAGAAGAGTTTGCCAAAGAAAACGGAATGGATATACTGCGTGGTCCGGTCAATCCTTCAACAAATGATGAATGCGGATTGCTCATTGACAGCTTTGACTCCCCTCCCGTAATGCTAATGCCATATAATCCGGAATATTATTCACATCTGATTGAGAACTCCGGATTCAAAAAAGTAAAGGACCTCCTTGCCTTGTGGATTGACAGCGAAGTAATTAAGAATGAACAATTGATGAACAAACTCGAGCGCTTGAGTGAACTAATTATCAAGAAGGAGAATCTCTCAATCAGGAAAGTTAACCTTAAAGACTTCGCTAACGAAGTCCAGAGGGTAAGGGAGGTGTATAACAATGCCTGGCAGGACAACTGGGGCTTTGTTCCGATGACAGAAGACGAATTTAAATTCATAGCAGCGAATCTCAAAATGGCGGTGGATCCCGACTTCGTTGAGTTTGCCGAGATTGACGGCAAGACTGTCGGCTTCTCGCTTGCTTTGCCTGATGTCAACCAGGCGATTAAGGGATTGAACGGAAAACTGTTTCCATTCGGAATCTTGAAATTTCTGAACAACAGGAAGAAGATAAATCAGTTGCGCGTGATAATTATGGGAGTGAAAAAGGAATATCACAAGAAAGGAATTGACGCGGTATTTTATAGAAACATTATTAAGGAAGGCAACAGGAAAAAATTCCGTGGCGCCGAAATTTCATGGGTACTTGAAGATAATCTTGCAATGAAGCAGGCTGCGGAAAAACTTGGGGCAAGAGTCTATAAGACCTACAGGATATATGATAAGAATATTTAATCTCTGCCCGCCCAATCTATACCGAAATTTTCAAACAGCTTTGTCCTGAAATCGTTTTCATCTGTAACTTCCGTAATCACTTTTTCATTCCCTGTTGTTACGGTAAATTTTGAATCAGTTAAACTGATTCTCCCGTCACAAGTTGCGATGGAACACACTCTATTTCGGGTAAAGTGAGAGTCGGGAGAAGTCTGATGAAATTTGTTCATCCCCTGAAATTCTGCCCAGCTTCTCTCTTTCAATGTGAAAATATACTCTCCCTTAAAATCCATTCCATCGGAAGATCTCATCAGCACTAAATATTCCGAATCATAATTTTCAATCTTAAAAAAATCTTTTCTGTCCTTTCGGATTTTTCCCGTTACAATTTCAACAGGTTCGAAAAAATTATCGCCGAATCCAACATCAGTGAGATATTCTTTGCCTTCGACTTCGCTCACAATTGCAAGATGATCAAATTCAGCTCCCCATCCTCCTTTGCCGTTTCTGACCCGAGCAGAGATCATCTTAACCTTATAGCCAAGTTCTTTAAGAAGATGAAAGAACATACCGTTGAGTTCATAACAATATCCGCCGCGTTTACCTTCAATAATTTTTGTAAACAGTAAGTCATAAGAAAGAACTATTTCCTTATTTCTGTGGATATCAAGATTTTCAAATGGAATGTTAAGCAGATGATTCTTATGAAGTATCCTCAAGAACTCGTGATCAGGTTTACCAATTTTATTTAGCCCGATACGTTTCAGATATCTTTGTGCTCTCATGTGTGAACATAATGTAGCATATCAGTGCAACACCTTAAATACAAATCCATATCGTAAATCTATTCCAATCTATTCCGGGAATTCCAAATCAATTATCCCCATATATTATTATGGTATTTGGACTTGAAATATTCCTTTGCCGTAATTATGTTGAGCTATGGAATTGAGAATAAAGGGGATCCGAAACGCAGGCGATATACGAAGCGAATACATTGAGCTCGTTGCCAACTCAACTGTAAATCTGAAGAACTTCATTTTGTCGGATACATTTTACACGCATTCAAACAGGAACATTAAGAGACATTTGTTTTGGTTTCCTGAATTGAACATCAGAATGGGGACAACGGTACGACTCAATACGCGGAAGGGATTGCACAATCTTGAACTTGCTAATTTTTATTGGAACCTTGATGAGGCTTTATGGAAACAACAGTTTGTCTCTGCATATCTCATTAGGATTGATGATTATATTCCTTACCCGGATACCAAGGGATTTCTTGATACTCTGTTTTCCTCTGACTAAAGAGCAATCTGTTTTTGGTTAATGAAGGCTGGACGAGTTCATCAAGCACTTCGAAGAACTTCAAAGGCATCTTAAATTCAATTGTAAGAAGTTGCAAAATAAGCTATTTTTGAAGTTTTGCATACAATAAATATTATAATTGAAAGACAAATTTGAACTTGCTTGCTCAATGCTCGACGCATGCGAGAAAATCATTCTTACAACTCACGTAGTACCCGATGGTGATGCAATTGGAAGTGTAATCGCATTTTCTGACTACCTTAAGCTCAAGGGCAAGAATCCTGTTATCATCAATCATTCCGGAACTCCGGACAACCTCAAATTCCTGGACAAGAAAAATCTTATCAGATGTTTTCTTGAAGACGAAACAGAAAACAAAAGATTAATTGCAGAAGCTGATGTAATTGTCATTCTTGATACCAATGATTTCTCACGGACAAAGTCAATGGCGGATTACATTGCAAATTCAAAAGCAAAGAAGATCTGTATTGACCATCATACGGGAACAAACGAAAATCTATATGACGTTTTGGTTTCCAATACAAGTTATCCTTCAACCTGTTCTATTCTTTATGAGTTTATAAAATCTGACAATGAAAAATTCCTGACAAAGGAAATTGCATCTTCTCTTTATGTCGGCATCATGACCGACACGGGTTCATTTCATCATCCCAGAACTGATTCAAACGTATTTCTGGCATGTGCTGATCTGATATCAAGAGGTGCCGATCCGGTTTCATTGTATGATGAAGTTTATGCCACAACCACAATCGCAAATCTGAAACTTCAGGCAAGGTTCCTGGAAAGTCTTGAATTCCTTTTTGATAATAAAGCAGTTATCGGAACTGTAACACAAGCGGACTTTAAAGCTCTGGGGCTTGACATTCAGCATGTAGAAGGCTTCACCTCAATGATAATGAACATACTTGGAATAAAGATCGGAGTTGTGATAGTTGAACTGCGCGACAATATTAAATTGTCATTCCGTTCAAAGGGAAACATTCAGGTAAATCTTCTTGCAAAAGAATTCGGCGGCGGTGGACATCTTAATGCTGCCGGCGCAAATGTAAAAGATGTCCCACTGGAAAAATTGAAAGCACAAATCATCGAGAAAATAAAAAATTATTTGACACAAAATTAATAATCAATTTATGAAAGTAAGTTTTGAAAAATCCGGAATTAGAAATATCGAAGCCGATGCAATCTTGTTTCTTTGTTTTGAAGATAAGAAATTGCTCGACACTGAACTAAAGTCAATTGAGAAATCCTTGAGAGTTAAGTTTTCCAAAACCGGATTGGAGGATTTTCAGGGAAAGGAAAAACAGACCATAATGATCCATACGGCAAGTACAAGAATAATTCTTTCCGGACTGGGTCAAAAGAAAAATCTTAATCTGGAAAAAATAAGAGTCGCCGCTGCCCGGGGTGTAAGATTATGCGCTTCTCCGAAAATCAAAAGAATTGCAACAGAAGTCTTGTCCGATCCTGCACCATCGGCATATTCGCCCGAAGATATTGCCCGCGCGCAGACTATCGGTGCCGTTCTTGCATTGTATGCATTCGACAAATATTTTACTAAGAAAGACAGGAAAGAAATTCTGACTGTGAAACAACTGGTTTTCTTCTCGCACGATTTGAGTGATTCGAATTATGTGAAGAAGATTGAAAAGGGTGTTAAGACAGGCGCTATAATCGGCAATTCCACAAACTTTGCTCGAGACCTCGGCAACGAGCCTTCAAATATATTGTATCCGGAATCACTCGCTGAATTAGTCCGCGAACGTTCGGAAACGAGGAAGTATGATGTTGAAATTTTTGACAAGAAAAAATTAACGCAACTCGGGATGGGCGGAGTTCTTGAAGTAGCCAGAGGAAGCATGCGTGAACCAAGATTTATCATTTTGAAATATAATGGCGCAGATAAAGACGAATCTCCTTACATAATTGTCGGCAAGGGTGTTACTTTTGACAGTGGTGGAATTTCAATAAAGCCTGCTGCCGGAATGAGCAGCATGAAGATAGACATGGGCGGTGCAGCGGCAGTCATTGGTGTCTTCGATGCTATCTCGCAACTCGGCATTAAACTGAATGTAATGGGAATGATTCCCGCTGTTGAAAATATGCCGAGCGGCTCTTCATACAAACCCGGAGATGTAATCAGAGCTTACAACGGGATGACAATCGAAGTTGATAATACCGATGCGGAAGGAAGGCTTATACTCGTTGACGCTCTGTCTTATGCATCCGAATTCAAACCAAAAGCAGTCATTGACATGGCGACTCTTACAGGCGCAGCCGTTGTTGCACTTGGAAACGTTACCTCAATTGTAATGGGGAACAATGAAGATCTTATTCACAAACTCGAACTTGCCGGAAACCAAACGTTTGACAGAGTCTGGCAGCTTCCTCTGTGGGATGAATACGATTACATGATAGATTCTGAAATCGCAGATGTAAGAAATCAGGGAGTTGCAAGGCAGGCAGGAACAATCATAGCAGGTATGTTCCTGAAACGTTTCATCGGACAATATCCGTGGGCACACATTGACATTGCTGCAACTGCAATCCGCGACAAGAGATCCGATTATAACCCAAAGAATGCAACGGGCGCCGGCGTAAGGCTCGTTTCGCAATTCCTCATTAATGAAGCGGATTCAAATCATAACGAGTGAAGAATCTCCAACAATGTCACATTGGTATATCGCCATATCCGATTTGAGAAAAAAGATACCTTCAGACTATAAGCTTTCATTTTGTCAGGACAAGTTTAAGGGTCCTTGAATAGTCATTAATGAACAGTCTGCAAAAATAGATTCCGCCCGGAAAGTCTGATGCATCCCACTCGTACTTGTATTCACCTTTGATCTGCACAGCATTTTCAATCACTCTTACTTCCCTACCAAGCATGTCGTAAATATTTAGTGAGACATTTGATTGAGACTCAAGTTCATATTCAATCCTGATCAAAGGATTAAACGGATTTGGAAATCCTCTGAAAATTACGAAACCGGATGCGCTTTCATTCTGTGAATTACTTACAAAAGTAATTCCGCCATTGGTTGTCTTAATAATTGTTCCGGACATCCCGCATGCGAAACCATTGACAGAATCAACGAAGTCAACTGATTTGAGTACAGTTGACACCGATGCTGATTGCTGAATCCAACTATCTCCATTGTCTGTTGTCTTCAAAATATAGCCGCTATAACCAACTGCGTAAGCAACATTTGAATTGGCAAAATCTAACGAGTTCAGCGCGTGAGGATACAATTGAGTTGCCCAGTTAATCCCGCCATTACTTGTATGTGAAATTGCCCCTTGTCCGTCCCAGACATTTGATACCGCAAATCCGACAGACTGCTCTTTAAAAACAATATCACGAACACTTCCTTCATTTCCGTTCAGATAGAATGAAGAATAGTTCCAATTTGCACCGTTGTCTGAAGATCTTGCAAGCAAAGGCTGAAAGATTGTGTTGACTCCTCCGGCATAAGCTGTAAATGGAGTTGGTTTGTCAACCGAATAGAAAGTTGAGAGAAAGCCATTTTGAGAAACGGTCCAGTTGGCTCCGCCATCACTTGTGAATAAAAGTGTGCCCGAAGATCCGCAGCTCACACCGTTGAAGGGACTTATGCCGAATGCAATGGAGTATAGATTGTCCGTAACTCCGCTGCTCACCTGACTCCAGCTATTTCCGCCATTTGTGGTAATCATCATGAGTCCGTTGTTACCGCAAACAAGACCTTTGTCGGCATCAACAAAACAAATTGAATTCAGATCTTGAGATGTCTGTGAGTTGAGTACACTCCAGTTTGTTCCTGCGTTAGTAGTCTTCAAGATCAATCCCCCCGCGCCGGCAGCAAATCCTGTCGAAGCATTTATCATATCAATCGAATTCAGATCGGACGATGTCTGTGAATTCAGCAGATGCCATTGCGGATAAATACTTCCGCAATAGCACATTGATAACAATAAAAGTATCAGTTTTCTCATTAAAATATTTTTATATATGCTTCAAGATAACATTATGAAACAAAATGAAACATACATATAGTTATTGCAGCATACGATGCTCCTACCTTGGAGCAATATATTAAAATGTGAGTAAGACCGTAGCTCCGTAGAACAATCACGAAAATTCATTTTAATTTTTTCTTAACATTTTACTTTATATCTTAAACCAATCAAATCATTTAATGTGAAAATATTTTTTCTTCAACTTGTATTCCTGCTTTTAACAGGTTTCAATGCCGGTGAAATGAATTCAAATTTTACGCAGGACAACCTCGTCATCGGAAACGAAACCCTGCTTCGTGACAATGCCGGATTGATAATCAACAAGCGCATTGGACTTGTAACTAATTCAAGCGGTGTGACTACCAACGGCAATTCATTCCTTGATGTACTGAACAAGTCATACAGGATTACGAAAGTCTTCACCCCCGAACACGGACTTCGCGGCAATGATGTCAACGAGAATTATACAGATGAAATCACTGGAATCCCGGTCGTAACACTTTATGGTTCAAAAAAGAAACCCGATGCTGCTGATGTTTCAGATATAGATGTGCTTGTATATGATATCCAGGATGTCGGTGCAAGATTCTATACATTTATAAACACGATGTTCTACTGTATGGAAACGGCAGCTGAAAATAATATCCCTTTTGTCGTTTGTGACAGACCTATAATGCTTGACGGTAACTATATAGACGGCTTTATGCTTGACCGCGATGAATCATCTTTTGTAGGAATGATTGATGTGCCTATAACATACGCGATGACGTGCGGCGAACTTGCCGGCTACATCAATTCAAAATATCTTGATGGAAGATGCAATTTAACTGTCAGCAAAATGAAAAATTATACGCATAGCTCAACTTACAAAGAGTTTAATCTGCCATGGATAAAACCTTCACCAAACATTTACTTTCAGTCATCTGCCGTTTGTTATCCGGGAACATGTTTGCTTGAAGGAACGAATTTTTCCGAGGGACGGGGCTCTGAAAAACCGTTTGAGTATTTAGGTGCCTCATATTGCGACGGTAAAATCCTGGCAGATGCAATGTCAGATTACATGATCCCCGGTGTTAAGTTTGAACCAATACAGTTTACACCACAAAGCAATTCAAACGCAATGAGTCCTAAATTTGAAAATCAGAATTGCGAAGGAATCTATATCAATGTAACAGATGATAATGTATTCCAGCCGGTAAAAGCCGGAATTGCTTTGCTTGTATCGCTTAAGAAACTTTTCCCCGAATTCAAAATAAACAAGAACAACTTCATTGATAAACTTGCAGGAACCAAAAGATTAAGACAAATGATCGAGAACGGTAACAGCTATGAAGAGATCATTCAGTCTTACGCAGATGAACTCGAGCAATTCAAGACAGAGAGGACGAAGTTTCTGCTTTATGAATGAGTAGAGGAACAATGATTCATGTTTAAAAAGAGAAACGGTTCCGGAGAATGTGTCCGGAACCGTCCAGTTATTTAAGAAAGTGTTTTGAATTAATCAGAAAGGAAGGTCATCACTATCCTTATCAGAGACCTGTCCATTTGCAGCGCTATGTTCCGTGCTGCTTACAGATGGCGCGCTTCCGCCTCCTTTTGAATCAAGCATTAACATGGTATCAGCTACAATCTTGGTGAAATAATTTTTCTTGCCGTCCTTTTCATACGTTTCCGTATTAATTTTTCCTTCAACATAAATCTTGCTGCCCTTCTTTAGATATTGCGAGCAGACTTCAGCCAGTCTTCTCCATGCCACAATGTTGTGCCATTCGACCTTTGCCACAATATTTCCATCTTCACCTTTGTACGATTCATCCGTCGCGAGTGAGAACTTACAAACTGCAACACCCGAGGGTGTGTAGGATAATTCAGGATCCTTTCCCAAATGTCCAATCAGCATCACTTTGTTTAGCCCACGCATAATTTCCTCCTGTGGTTTAATTTTTTTCCTGCCACAAACTTAATGCATTTTTCCCTAAGAGTAAATACTTTTCTCCGCTCAATACATAAAGATCATTATATTTTTTCTTTCCGGGGATTATTTTTTTCCCTACGATTGAATTCCTGCTTATGTCATACAAAAAAATTTCTTTGCCGTTGAACAGGTAAAGTATGTTCTCCCTAATCGTAAAATTTTCAAGCTTGTTTATTTCAATTCGGTTGACATAGTTGCCGAGGTTATCAAATCTTATGATTGCATTATATTCTTTGTCCAGCACATAGATAAAATTTTTCGCATCCTTGAGTAATTTTACGGGACGTGAAAGTTGTCCTTTCCCCGACTTATAATCACCAAAGACATACGAAGGATTTCTGCCGTCCTTATATACTACAATTCTGCTGTTGTCCTGGTCTATGACATAAATCTCATTTGAATTAAGCACAAGACTTGCAATCGGAGTTTTGAATCTAAGTTCAGGTGAAAAATCTTCAAGATCCGTTTTCAAAATTGCTATAGGATTTATTTCAAGGTCAAGACGCTGGACCCTATGGTTTCTTCCATCGGAAACAAACAAGTCAAGCCCTGTAGAACCGTCAATGAACGTAGGGGTTTCATACTGCCCGTCAGCCCAACCCTGCTTGCCGTTTCGCTTCTTGTATTCGAGATTGCTGCCAAACTTTACGATCTGATTCGAGCCTGCATCCAGCACATAGATATTCTCCTTTGCATCAAGAGTCAATGAAACAGCATTCTGAAATCCCTTCGCTTCATTTTTCTTAACGAGCAGGCTATCGTTCCCGTGAAACAACAATCCAACAAATATTAAAATAAGCATAATAAATTTTTTAAAATTCGAATCTCATTCCGAGACCTTTATAATTCAGATATCTGCCATAGTATTGCCCTCTATAATCCTGTCCGTCATAATAATCAAAATAGAGACTTAACGCTCGTGATTTTTTTCTTCCAAATGAAACTCCGCCTTCAAAACTCTCATTTACGTTTGTGCTTGAATTCACAGAGGCAATTGTAACATCATTCGAAAGATATACACTAAGATATTTTAAGAAAAAATATCTCATCTCGATTCCCAATTGTCCCGATAGCTTCGACATGTCTTCGGGGATTGCGTGAAAAATAAAATTAATTGCTGCAAGTCCCTTCACACTAAAATTATCCGCAATTCCGAATTCATCCATTACCGCAGCATCAATGAACTCCTTACTGAATACAAAAGGAGTAAACATAGTATCGGTATTCTCATAAATATGACCGTCTTCAAGATGCGATGAAATATGTGAAAAGCGCAGCCTCCCTGAAATGGTATTATCCCGAGATAGTTCCTTTTTGAAGTTGACATTTAATCCGAACATATAGTCAATCGCATCAACCGGGAACTTGAAGTTATCTTCATTCCTCAAATTTGAGAAGGTCAGAAAGTCTATCCCAAGAGAATACTTTGCATTCTTCGTTTTAAGTCCCGCCAGATCAAATGATGCTCCGATATCAAGTTTGAGATATTTCTTATCAATAAATTTAGTGAATCCCATCTTCGATTCGATGATTGACGATTTCAAAGGAACAAACAGCAGATCCGAAGTAAGGAAATATAAACTGTCCTTTTCTCTGTAAGATTGGGAATGGCAAAGTGAAGAGAGTAAAAGCAGAAACAGAAAAATTATCTTTCGCAAGTTTTAATTGTACCTTTTTCTGTTCTTCAGAT
>JBDHXH010000052.1:0-20198 GCA_039810605.1 Ignavibacteria bacterium
GGGTTTGTTTTCAAAAAAATATTTTAGCTTCCGATTTTGATTTACTTTCTAAGTTATTACTCGATTTCAAAATTAATATGGACAGCATTGATGTGTAAATGAAAGATTTATGTCATATCATGAATACCCGCAGGGCGGGAATCTAACATTACATTAATTTTTCTAATTTCAATTTTTGAAATAACGCATCAGCCCTTTTGGCAGACGCTACTCAAGGGGTTAACGCCCGAATCTCATATTCTAATTTATCCGCAAAAATAATTTCAGTGAAATGTTTTTTCACGGATGCGAATTTATCCCAACTATGTCCAATTTATGCATTTAGATATTTGCACATTTGCTCTTTACTAATAATCAAGATTCAAATTAAAAATTGAATTAAAAAACTTTCTTTAATCGAATTCCGTTATTGATATTGTTAATGTAATTTCCGTAAACTATTTTTCAATTTTAATGAAATCAATTCAAGTATTGCTGTTTAGCATACTTTTACTCGCAGCTTGCAGCAGGAAGAAATCAACTATAAACGAAACAGGCACAGTCAGCGGTGTTTCACAAAATAAAAATATGAAAATGACAGTGGATAAAAATCCGTATTATTCAAGGACAGATACAAGCAAGCTTAACATAAGCGATGAAGAGTGGAAAAAAATTCTGCCGGGTGATATTTACAAAGTCGCACGCGGCAAGGGAACGGAGATGGCTTTCACGGGAAAGTATTGGGACTTTGAAGGTATAGGCGATTATTACTGCGCAGTCTGTGGGAACCATTTGTTCCGGTCAGATGCCAAGTTCGCAAGCTCTTGCGGCTGGCCCAGTTTTTTCGAAACAATTCGTCCCAACAGCGTGAAGTATGAAACCGACACATCTCACTTCATGATCAGAACTGAAGTCCTCTGCGGAAGATGCGATTCTCATCTTGGACATATATTTGATGACGGACCTCCTCCCACCGGTAAAAGATTCTGCATGAATTCAATTGTATTAGACTTCGAGCAGGGAACAGGGAAATAAACTGAACTTTTTGCACGTCAGGGTTTGAAGTTCATCAATTAGGTATGTAAGGAAAATAATTCAGAAACTGATTTCTTAAAATAAATTGAACTGCATCTGTTCTGCGAGCAGCAATAGATTACACGGTTCATTCAAATCAAAAATTGCATGAAGAATATTCATTGTCTTAGTTTTAGTTCGCCCGTGACAATTGCTTTTCTGTTGTTCTTTATCACAGCAGTGTCTGCTTCAACTTCAAATGGTGCGGAGCTGAATATTCAGAGAGACTCGACAGGAATTCTTGAGAAGGAATTGTCGGCAATGGTAAAAAATGATTTCAGCGAACTAAATATCCCTGGTGCCATTATAGGAGTGTGGATGGGTGACAATGCGCCATACATTGCAGCTTTGGGTTATTCCGATCTGAAGATGAAAGTACCGATGAACATAGATGATAAAGTCCGCATAGGAAGCATTACAAAAACATTTACAGGAACTGTTCTGCTGCAACTTGTTGAAGAAGGCAAATTGAGTCTCGACGATAAGCTCTCAAAATTTTTCCCCGGCTTTCAAAACGGGGACAACATCAGCATCGAAATGCTGGGGAATATGACCAGCGGAATCTACAATTATTCCGACGATGATATTTGGGAAAAAGACTTCGAGGCGAACATGAAACTTGTATATACTCCGCAGCAGCTCATTGCAATTGCCGAAAAGCATTCTCCTTATTTTGCTCCCGGCACATCAATCCATTATTCAAATACGAATACAATTCTTCTCGGACTTATCATTGAAAAACTTACAGGCAATTCAATCGAGAGTGAAATTCAAAAGAGGATTCTCGAACCTCTTGGAATGTCCAATACATCTTTCGCAACCAATTCTGCTTTTCCCGATCCGCATGCAAAGGGTTATTTTTATTTTGATTCATCAAAGACAGAGCCGACCGACGTTACAGAGATTGATCCCGGATGGGCCTGGAGTGCCGGGGCAATGATTTCAAATCTGATGGATATGCACCGTTACGCAAAAGTCCTTGCAACAGGCGGATTGCTGAAACAGAATATACAGCAGGAGAGATTGAAATGGATAAGCTTTCCTCCGATCACTTCCGGACCATATAAAGGAAGGACAATGCGATACGGATTTGCAATTGCAGATTTTGACGGAGCGCTCGGCCATAACGGAGGGATTCCCGGTTTCAATTCTTATATGGGTTACATACCCGATAAAGATGCAACGGTAATCGTATTCGTTAACATGCAGGAAACCAAAGCAGGCATTAGTCCCGCTGATTACATTGGGGCGATGATAGTTGAGAAAATCAAAGGAATGTAATCCGGATCACGCTTGATCTCTTTTTGAATGAACCTGTGCCGGCAACAATTAAAAAATGGCAAAGAAGAATATACTCAATTACAGTTTTGATGAACTTGCGCAGGAAATAATTGCTGCGGGTGAAAAAAAATTCAGAGCAGAGCAGATATTTAATTCTATTCATAAGCGAAATGCTTTATCATTTGATCAAGTCACAGGTATTCCTTCAGAATTAAGATCATTTCTTTCAAAAGATTTTTTTATTCCGGCATTAAAGATGGTCCGGATGACGGAGTCAAAAAACTTCAATACCGGAAAGTTTCTGTTTGAGATTTCGCATGCCGAAAGGAAGTTCTATGTCGAGGCCGTATTAATTTCCGAAAACGGGCGAGAAACAATTTGTGTATCAACGCAGGCAGGGTGCAATGTCGGTTGTGAATTTTGCGCCACGGGCAAGATGGGCTTTCAGAAAAATCTTGATGCCGGCGAAATCATTTCGCAGGTTTATGAAATAAGGAGACAGACCGGAATTATTCCAACAAACCTGGTCTATATGGGAATGGGGGAGCCTTTCTTAAATTATGAAAATGTTATACGGTCGCTCAAGATACTTTGCGACGAACGCGGTTTGAATTTATCTTCGGGAAAAATTACCGTCTCAACGGTCGGATTCAAAAACAAGATCATGAAATTTGCAGACGACTTGACAAATTCCACCAATAAAAAAATAAGGAATGTGAAACTTGCGCTTTCATTACATTCGACCGACAGCGGAATAAGGGAGAGCATTATCCCCTCATCCAAAACTAACAGGCTCCCCGAAATATACAAGGAGCTTTCTTACTTTTACCGGAAGACAAAAAATAAAATCACATACGAATACATTTTCTTCGAGGGGTTAAACGATACTGAAAACGATCTGAAGAGACTCGAAAAAATTTCAAGGATGGTTCCTTCAAACATTAATGTAATTCCGTTTCATCCGATCGGATTCAAACTTAAGAAGCCTCTTGACAAATTTAATGACCGTAAAGATATTTATAATTTACTTTCAAATAAAAAATTATTTGATTTTATTGCCAATCTCAAAAAGAGGAAAGTTGTTGTCAATCTCCGTTCCAGCAGCGGAATTGATATTAATGCCGCATGCGGGCAACTTGCAGTAAGCAGCAAATTTCCCTCAAAAGAAAACCGGTCCCAAAGCGATTCAAGAGGGAAGTACCAGTTAAACTAAAAATTGAAAAGATACAAATAACCATTTATCTTACTTAAAAGAATGTATCAGCTAATAATATTCGGACCACCGGGTGTAGGCAAGGGAACACAGGCAGAATTAATTGCAAAGAAGCTCGGGCTTGCACACATATCAACCGGTGAGATATTGAGAAAAGCTGTTGCTGATGGAACAGAACTCGGAAAAAGGGCAAAGGAAATTATGGATAAGGGAAATCTGGTTCCCGATGAAATAATGAACGGAATTGTGAGGGAGACGCTGATGGGCGTATCCGGAAACGGGTTTATACTTGACGGATTTCCGAGGACGGTTGAACAGGCGAAAGCCCTTTCAAAAATATTTGATGAATTGAAATTCGAAAGGATAATGGTCATTAACCTTAATGCGTCGGACGAAGAAATCACAACCCGCTTACTGAAAAGGGGCAGAAGTGATGATACAAAAGAAACAATAGCTAACCGGCTTAAGGTATATTATTCATCTACTGCTCCCGTAAAAGAATTCTATGAAGAGTTGAAACTTGTCAATAACATCAGAGGTGCGGGAGAAATTGAGGAGATAAACGAAATCATTCTCAAGACAATCGGATAGAAATGGATATGCGTAGCACGAAAAAAATTTTTCCGGAATCCTTTCAGATTTACAATTGCAATTTTGAAAATAATCGCATATTTTGTTAATCAAATTCTTAATAAATGGCATCAATTAAAGTAACTGAACTAAGTGACAAAGGCATAGTCATCCTTCATCCGAAAGGAAATTTTGTAGGAGGAGACGAGACGGACGAATTGAGAGATGCGATAAAGAAATTTTCCGAAGATGGAAACAAGAAGTTGGTGATTGACCTGGGAGACGTGTTATACCTAAATAGTACAGCCCTCGGAGTACTGATATCTGCCCACGCAAATTATTCAAAGCGGGAAGGGAAAATTAAGCTTTGCCAGTTGAATAAGAATCTTGAAAACTTATTTGTAATTACGAAACTGGCATTGATCTTTGATTCTTACCCTACTGAAGAAGAAGCAATAAAGAGCTTTGAATAGTATATAGATTTTTTCTATAAATAAATTAAACATTAAACTAAAAATATAACTCTATCAGGGTTAAATGGAGGTTAAAAATTAATGAAACAATCCGTCTTTATTACTGTGATTATTGTTGTCGCTTTGGTGGTTTCAGCTCTAATTTACTGGGGCGTTTTCGGCAATCCCAACAATTTTAAAACACCGGAGAAAACGACACCCTCAAACATCATGGGTGCGATTTATCTCGGAGGTCCGATCGTCGTTGCGCTGATGGCGCTTAGCATTATGGTAATCACGTTTACTATCGAAAGACAACTCTCATTATCAAAGGCAAAAGGCAGAGGTCCGATTGAGCCGTTCCTGAAAAAGGTACAGACATCGCTTCTTGATGGAAACATAGATGAGGCGATAAGCGAATGCGACAAGCAGCGCGGATCCATAGCAAACATTCTGAAGCAAGGTTTAGAACGCTATCAGCTGCTTGCAGGAGACAACAAGCTTGAAGCAGAGCAGAAGCTTCAGGAAGTTCAATCAGCCATAGAAGAAGCTATGATGCTCGAGGTTCCGCTGCTTGAAAGAAATCTTGTGGTGCTTTCAACCATCGCATCTGTTTCAGTGCTTATTGGTCTATTCGGAACGGTAGTAGGAATGATTCGTTCATTCCAGGCCCTTGCAACGGCAGGGACACCTAACGCGGCGGAATTGTCAGCGGGTATCTCGGAAGCACTTATTAACACGGCAGGAGGACTGTTTGGAGCAATTGTAGGAACTATTTCTTATAATTACTTCGTCACTAAGGTTGGAAACATTACTTACATGATTGACGAAGCAACATATAATATGCTCCAGATACTTACCATAAAGGGTTCGAAAAAGACGGCATAAGATTTTAATAAAAAAATTAACTTTCACATATAGGTTATGAAGAAAGCCAGATCAATAAAGAAGCCCGGTGTGAACATAGACATGACTCCGCTTGTGGATGTTATTATGCTGCTTCTTACTTTTTTTATGCTCGTTGCCACATTCAAAGTCGAATCTACCGAAGCCATCGAGATCAAACTTCCCGAATCAGTTGTAACCGATACAACCAAACTTCCGGAAAAAGATATAATGACTTTGACTCTCACGAGCAAAGGTGATGTTTATCTTGACGTAGATAATTATAAAGTACGCGAGCAGGTTTTCGGCGATGCATTCGGACTCGGCATTTATCACCCTGATAGCACAACCAAAAGCGAATACGAGTTAACGGGAGGAAAGATAGGAGGCAAGACACTCAAAAGAAAAGTAGTAATAATGAACAGGAGTCAATTTGAAAAAGCTTTGACAGACTTGAGACTCGCTTTAAAAAATTCTACGGGAGGCAAATCAGATTTCAGAATCGTGCTCAAAGGCGATACACAAACTGATTACGGTGTCGTCGAGGATCTCATGCAGATATTCAAAGATACGAAGAACACACGCTTTGCGCTTGTTACCGATATCAAATCTGATAAACCCGATTAAGGTAATTTTTAAATTTTAAAGTAAAGGAAATCTAATTATGGCTGGTGGTGGTGGATTTGACGCCCCGGAATCCGGATCGGGATTACGAAAGCAGAAAAAATACAAGAAGGGTAAGAAGATTGGCGTTAGAATTGACATGACGCCAATGGTTGACGTTATCATGCTTCTGTTAACATTTTTTATTCTAACGACTACTTTGAATACGCCGCAGATCATGCAGATCAATTTGCCCAAAGGTGATGAGACGGACAAAGTTAAAGTTGATATGGGTGATGTTCTGTATATTAGAGTATCCGATCTTGCGAATGTTTATTTCTCAAGAGGACAATCCGACGGAACGGAGGCACCCCCGGAGAAAGTTGCAATCAATGATATGAAAGGAAAGATTGAATCTATTTTCAGATCGGATCCCAAACTCATTATACTTTTGAAATTTGACCGCAAGATGAAATACAGTACAATGGTTGACATACTTGACGAAATAAATAAAGCTGCAATTGAAAAAAGATACAGCTTTTTGAAAATGGAAGATGCCGACAAGGAAATTGTAAAAAACGCCGGCGGATAAATTCTAAATTTTATTTTTCGAAGAAGCGGTCTGAAATTTTTTCCGATCGCTTTTTTTATTTGAACGAATGAATACTTGAGAAAACTAATTTTAATATCAGCTTCATTACTTTTTTTGATAGTGCTGCCTGGTAATATTGTTTCGCAAGACGATGCGAAATCTCTTTCCGAAAACCCTGTAGTATTCAAACAATATGTGGTTGACGAAACAGGGACTCTAACTACTTCTCAAAAAAATGATTTGATAACAAAGCTTCAGTCTGAAGATAAGACAACTTCGAATCAGATCGTCATTTACATGATCCCGACACTCGGCGGAGAATCACTGGAGGATGTATCAATCCGACTCGCGGAAAAAAATAAGATAGGCAAGAAGGATAAGAACAACGGAGTGCTGATGCTGATTGTCAAAAATGACAGGAAGATAAGAATTGAAGTCGGTTATGGTCTTGAAGGCGTGCTGACTGACGCTCTTAGCTCAAGCATTATCCGGAATGAAATCACACCGAGTTTCAAAGCCGGAAATTATTACGAGGGAATAAACAAAGGAGTTGATGCGATCATCAATGCAATCAAAGGCGAATATACTGCTGACAAAGAAGAGCCGGTAAATGTTTACACTCCGACATGTTGTTTCGGTTTACCTGTTTTTGTTGCAATCATATTTGGATTTATATTTATTTCAATATTCCTGTCAATTATCGGCAGAATATTTGGATTCGGAAGATCAGTGCACGTCGGAAGGCGCGGATGGAATGGAGGGGGATGGGGAGGATTCGGCGGATCGTCCGGCTCTTCAGGTTCATCCTGGGGCGGAGGAGGATTCTCCGGAGGAGGAGGTTCGTTCGGCGGCGGAGGAGCAAGCGGAAGCTGGTAATTTGATATTAACAGCGTGCAAATCGCATTAAATAATTTATGATATTTATAGTTTATAATAATTTAAATTTGCAATGAAGAATTTCATTTCAGAATATTTGTCAGATGATTCGCTTGAAACAATCACAGGCGAGATCGCAAAAATTGAGAATGGTACTTCTGGTGAATTGAGATTATGCATTAAGAAACGAAGGGGTTTTCTGGAGAGAAAAAAAACTCCCCGCGAGATTGCTCTCAAACAATTTGTAAAACTTAACATGCACAAAACAAAGGATAAGACCGGAGTGTTGATGCTATTGCTTCTTGACGACCACCGTTTTGAGATAATTGCCGACGAAGGAATCAATTCGAAAATTTCAGATCAGCAATGGGAAGAAATAGCTTCCAGGCTTACCGGACATTTCAGAGAGGGAAAATATCTCGATGGCATCCTGTTCGGCATCCGGCAAATTGGCGAAGTACTGAACAAAGAGTTTCCGGTCAAACCTGATGATAAGAATGAGTTATCCAATGACGTAGTGATAGGATGATACACCTTCGCTTTCTTAAAGCCAATAATTCCAAATTGATTCAGTTGAATCAATTGATTCAATGATTAGTTTGCTTTAAGATATTTTCTTTTGCTTAACTTTTTTATATTGATCTAAATCTGATTAATGCCCGATTACAATTCTTCCCTTTCTTTGCTGCAAAATTACATTAAGAATGAAAATCTTCGAAAGCATTGTTATGCTGTAGAAGCTGTCATGCGCAGCTATGCAGCTAAGCTTGATGAAGACGGGGAGAAATGGGCTGCTGCAGGACTTCTGCATGATCTGGATTGGGAAATGTATCCTGACACTCATCCAAACACCGCTGTTCCTATTCTAAAGGAAGCCGGCTATGAAGACGAAATTATTGAAGCAATATTGGGACATGCGTATCCTGACAGAACTGATGTTGCACGTACTTCCAAACTTTCAAAATATCTGTTTGCCTGCGACGAAATAACAGGATTCATAACGGCATATTCCCTGATGAAGCCCGGCGGGTTGAATGACGTTGATGCAAAAGGCATACGAAAAAAAATGAAGGATAAGGCGTTTGCAAGAAATGTTAGCAGAGATGACATCATCAAAGGTGCAGAGGATATCGGCATAGATTTGGATGAACATCTCAATAACGTTATCGTCGCAATGCGAGATGATCCAAAAGTAAATAATCATTAATCTGAAGAACTGATGCTGATAATTTCAACAAAGAATCTTTCCAAGGAATATCCTTCAAAGAGTTTTTCAAAAGAAAAAATACTTGCGTTAAGCAATTTCACATTTGATGTTCAGAGCGGTGAAATATTCGGATTGCTGGGTCCTAACGGTGCAGGCAAAACTACTCTGATTAAAATTTTACTTGGGATAACATTCCCTACCAACGGGGAAATAAAAATTTTCGACAAGAATATTTCAGATGAATCCTATAAAGAGAAAGTCGGATACCTGCCGGAGAATCATAAATTCCCGAATTACATGTCGGGTGAGGAAGTGCTTTACTATTACGGAAAACTTAGCGGGATGAACAGCGGTGATGTAAAGACGAAGACCAATGAATATCTGCGGCTGGTTGATATGGATAAATGGAGGAAGACAAAGATTAAGAAATACTCGAAGGGAATGCTTCAGAGGCTTGGACTGGCGCAATCAATGATGAACAATCCCGAACTGATTTTTCTTGATGAACCAACCGACGGAGTTGATCCCATCGGGAGAAAGGAAATCAGAGACATACTTACAAATCTGAAACAAACCGGAAAGACAATTTTTCTGAATTCTCATTTGCTTAGCGAGGTAGAACTTATTTGTGACAGGGTCGCAATACTGAATAAAGGAGTGCTTGTAAAATCGGGAAAGGTCGAAGAGATCACCGCTGTTTCCGACAATTATATTTTCAGCACTTCGGAGTTTGCCGGCGATGTTTTGCATAAACTGCTCAATGACTACAAGGCAGTTATTAAAAGCAGCAATGAATTTTATTTCAATTCATCTGACACTGCAAGCCTCAACAATCTCATTGATTATCTAAGACAAAACAAGATACTTATTCACAGCATTGTCCGCGAAAAAAATTCGCTGGAAAGCATGTTCATTAATCTTATTGAGGGACAGAACTGATGTCAAAATTTCTTGCACTCATATTCGGAACAATCCGTGAAGCAATTGCAAAAAAAATCTTCATCGGATTTTTTGTCATTTCGACAATTATTATTCTGATTTTTCTTTTCATAATCAATGTTGACTCCATTGAAGGAATGGTAAACATGATGGAATCGTCCGGTGAAGAAGGGGTGAAACAACTCGTAATTGGTTTTGAAGTTGCAATGATAAACATTTCGTATCTCCTCATTATTACATTTTGCTTTATCTCCGTATCCTCTTTTATTCCTTCAATGCTTGAGAAAGGCAACATTGATCTGCTGCTTTCAAAGCCTGTTTCACGAATGGAGATACTTCTCGGGAAATTTCTTGGTGGAGTACTGCTGATATTTTTAAGTCTGCTTTATTTAATCGGGATTGTATGGCTGATACTTTCATCGAAGTCAGGATTCTGGCATGTCCCCTTCCTTTATTCAATTCTATGGCTGACGCTTTCATTTGCAATCATATATTCACTGATAATGTTCATTGGACTCATTTCAAATTCAACGATACTTTCCATAATCATAAGTTTGTTTCTGGTTTTTGTAATCTGTCCCGTTCTGTATCTCCGCGAAGAAACAATTTTCAGTCTTGTGAACAATGAAGCTGCCCGTTTCGTAATTAACTTCTTCTATTACGTTTTACCGAAACCAACTGACATAAATCAAATCACAACCGACATGATTACCGGAAACCCCATAAAATCTTACATGCCGGTCTTCTCATCAGTTCTGTTTATGCTTGCCGCGCTGTCAGCCTCAATATTTTACTTTAAGAAAAAAGATTACTGATTTAGTTAAGTTCGGAGAGAAAATGGAGACAAGCGCATCTCATATTAACCCTTTTGTAAAAAATTATTTCCGCAATGTTTTCCGAAACGGAAATTATTTCGGCATGAAGATAATCGTTTTGATATTTTTGCTGTCGTTATTTTTGTCGGGCTGCGGAATGAAACCCCAACCGGAACCTCTTCCGCTTTCTGTAAACGCGACTCTCAACCTTCTTCAGGAGGATCCGCAGTTTGTTATGTATATTAATTTCAAGAGCCTACGCAGATCGGGATTCTGGCAAAGAAATGTATCGGATTCCATTTTGAATATCGAAAAGACTTTTGGAAGCATGCTTAATACGTTTAAGCTTGCAACGGGTGCGTCAATTTCAGACGGAGTAGATGAACTGTTCTATTCCAATTCATGGTTCGGTGAAAATGCAATTGTGCTGAAAGGAGTATTTGACAGAAATAAATTGAATAATTATCTGACTACTGACAGCATTTTTTCACTTGCAAAGAATTCCGGCGACAAAAATATATACATAAAAAATGATAACGGACTTTATTTTTATTTCAGGGATGACTTTACGATTTGCGCAAGCAACTATCTCAAACAAATTGACATGATGATGCAAGTCCAGGATACAAGTATCTCCGGACTTCAGCTCAACCGTGGAGTACTTGATGCAATAGATAGGATTATATATAAAGAGGATATGTGGATGGTGACTACCGAAAAATTTTTTATTCGGGGGATATTTCAAAATTTTGTCGAGGCAACTTCCGGAAAACATTTCAACGAAGATTCATTATCGGACAATCCCGATGTGCTGAATGACTCTGCTGTCGCAGGGGAGAAACTTACAATTGAAAATCTGTACAAACGGCTAAACTCATTTTCGTTTTCTGTAAAGATGACAGATAATGTATCGCTGCTTATTCAGGGAGAATGCATTGATGATGAATCTGCGAAGTATTTGAAAAGCATTTTAAACGGCGTGATTACGGTCGCTAAATTGAGCTCATCGTCCAAACCAGGTAAGCTTACTTCAAAGACATTTGATAAGCTGAATCTTGAGAGATATGGAAACGAGGTGTTCATCAAAGTCGAAGTGGATGAAAGCAACATGCGGGAGCTGCGGAGTTCAGGTTTCTGAATTATATCTTTCTATGGAAGTTTTAACAATCTTATTGTATCTTATCTTAAACAAACATATTCACATAAATTTCTAATGCTCGACGATGCATAAGCCAACAAATGAAAAAGAATTCAAGGAAAACTTTTCTCCTATCAAGCCACTCATGACAGAGACACAGGCTTATTATGAGAGTTCGCGGTGCTTGTTTTGTTTTGATGCTCCGTGCGTAATTGCATGTCCTACTCACATTGACATACCTCTTTTCATCAGACAAATCAACACCGGAAATCCAATGGGAGCGGCTAAGACTATTTACGATTCAAATTATTTCGGAAATGCATGCGGGAAAATTTGTCCGACGGATGTCTTGTGCGAAGGCGCATGTGTTTATAATCTGCAGGAAGTAAAGCCAATTGAGATAGGCAGACTTCAAAGCTTTGCAACAACCGGAGCCGTCAAGGAAAACACAAAATTCTATGAGCCCGGCAAATCTAACGGAAAGAAGGTTGCCGTTGTGGGCGCAGGTCCGGCAGGAATTTCGTGCGCATGCGAATTGAGAATGCTTGGATATGAAGTTGATGTATTTGAAGCAAAAGAAAAACCTTCAGGACTTACGGTTTACGGAGTTGCTCCGTATAAAATTTCAGATGATGAAGCACTTGACGAGATGAGCTATCTCCTCGAACAGTTTGATTTTAAAATCAAATTCAATTCTCCCGTAACATCAAAGCAAGATTTTGAGAACCTTGAAAAAAATTATGACGCAATTTTTATAGGAGTTGGATTGGGCAGAACTTCTTCAATCGGAATTAAAGGAGAGGATCTTGAGAATTGCGTCGGCGCGGTTGAATTCATCGAAGGTTTAAGAACGAATACATTTAAGACAAAAGTCGGGAATAAAGTTCTGGTCCTTGGTGGAGGAAATACTGCGATGGATGCAGCTTCCGAATGCGCGAGAATGGGAGCGGGAAAGGTTGTACTCGCTTACAGGAGATCTCCTGAAGAAATGGGAGCCTACGATTTTGAATTTGAACTTGCCAGGAGTGTCGGGGTGGAGAGCATGTTTAAAGTTACACCGATGGAGATTGTTGGCAACGGAAAGGTTGAAGGGGTGAAATTCATTCATACAATATGTTCAAACGGAAAATTTGAAGCAATTCCCGGAACAGAATTCATTGAGCAATGCGATATGGTAATCAAAGCGACAGGACAGATGAAGCAGAGATTTTTACTTGAAAATATTTCCGGCATAAAGCTCGATGCAAAGGGAAGGCTCATTGCAGACCCGGAGACATTTCAAACAGGCAATCCGAAATATTTTGCTGCGGGCGATGTATTCAATGGCGGAGTTGAAGTCGTAAATGCGGTTGCCGAAGCAAAGAAGGCGGCAGGAGGTATTCATAAAATGTTGAGTGCATCAGCGTAAGATATAATTTATACTTTCGAAAGGACAGAAAGAGTTACTTCAGATTCAAGTCTTTACAATTGACATCTTCCAAACAAATTTTTAATCATCATATTTTTAACATCTCATAAATTTTTCTTTAGATATGAAATCTATCTTTACATTCCTTAAGTTTCTCAATATCATGCTCGCATTGATACTTTTACTTCAGTTCCCAAATGATGCAAACTCGCAGGGAACTTCAAAATCTGAAGATGTAAAAAAGGCAATTGATGACGTAAAGAAAAGTTACGAGCAATTAACAAAGAGAGTTTGTCCCTCGCTAAGTGTGCTCATACATACGCCAGCCGACAATATCTTTGCAGCATCCGTTTCGGAAGGTATTCCCTTGATTACGAGAGATACTTATTTCCGCTTTGCAAGCAACACAAAAAATTTTACTTCGGCATCAATTCTGAATATGCAGGAGGACGGCTGGCTGAATATTAAAGATAAGATAACAGACTTAATTCCCGGGAGTAATATTTCATACGTTCCGGTTGATCCGGAATTTAATATTCCGTATAAAAATGAAATTACAATTGAGCAATTGCTCCAGCATTCTGCAGGAGTTTATGATATTGATAATGATACAGTGCCCGGATGCAACGGACACAGCTATACAGACTTCATGACATTCAAAAACCCTTCTCATCAGTTTGAGTTTTCGGAACTTGTCAATGCAGCAGCAGCAAACAAGCTTTCATTTTTTCCACCCGGGAAAGGATACCATTACAGCAACACAGGTTACACTATACTTAGCGAGATTATCGAAAGAGTTTATTCTTTCAGGAGCGGCGTAAGCAAAAAGTATTCTGATTATATACGTGATTATATAACAGGAAATACCGCTCCTGTTCCTCTTGATATTTCCTTTCCTTATCTTGCAACAGATGGTACTTTGCCGCAGCCATTTGTCAAAGGCAATCTACTTGCGCCGGACAGTACAGTCATATATTCAAACGTAAATCTTTCGGCACATGTCGGAGAAGGTAACGGATATGCCACATTTGATGAACTTGATAAGTATGTTCGAACCATGATGCGAGGCGAAAACGTACTGACAAAGAGCAGCGTCGAGTTGATGAAGAATTCAGTTTCTGATTCTAATAAGACTTATGGGCTTGGATGCTTCTACATTAAAGATCTTGGTTACGGACACAACGGCTGCATTAAGGGATATCTTTCTTTAATGATGTATGATCCCGAGACTGAAGTATCGGTTATTGTAATGCTGCCGGTAAATGATTATACATTGCCTGAAGAAATTGGAATTATCGAAGGGCTGAAGACCATTGTAAATGCAGGCTTTGCGGCAAGGCTGGCACTGGGATACTCGGGGAAGCTGATTCCATACAATTGAAGCGAAGGAATTTAATTACTTTACAAAATAATTCAGCATCTTATAAACAAGCTTTGCTGTCATGAAATCCGAAAAAGGAAAATCCTTTTTCGGAGCAAGTTCGACAACATCAAAACCTACAACATTTTTTTTCTCGCCAAGACTCTTAAGAAGTTTCATAGTTTCATCCCAGAAAAATCCATTTGGTTCCGGTGTCCCTGTTGAAGGCATCAGAGACGGATCGAAGTAATCTACATCGAAAGTAATATAAACATTTTCTTTAAGTCCACTGATTACTTCTGTCTGCCACTCATTACCATATTTGCCGTTGCGTATTTCAAATGCATAAAAAGTTCTGATATCATTCTTCTTTATGAAATCATATTCATCCCTGCATTGAGCTCTTATTCCGACCTGTGAAATATCTTTTGTGAATTCTGCCACACGCGCTGCAAAGCTTGCATGTGAATATATACTACCTTCATATTCTTCACGCAAATCCGAATGGGCATCGAAATGAAGAACAGATAAATTTTTGTATGAATCAAAATGCGCCTTTATGGGAGCTGTTGAAATGGAATGCTCTCCTCCAAGCGTAACAACAAACTTCTTGTCACCAATCAGCCGTTTTACATGCTTATAAATTTCATCAAGAGCCTTCCTGCCGCTCTTATTTTTTAATTCAACGGGATGCAACGAACAAATTCCTCTTTCAAAACAGAGTTCGCGATTCATTTCCTCATCAAAGAATTCAACGTAATGAGAAGCTCTAAGAATCGCAGCGGGTCCCTTAGAAGTACCTTTCCCGTAAGAAGTTGTTTGTTCAAGCGGAACAGGAAGTATTGCAATCAATGAATCTTCATAATTTGAGTATTGCTTTTCGATAGCAAGAAAATTCTTCTTAATGGAATAGTATTTCGGATTCATTCAATTATCTTTTTGGATTTTATATTCAACCGTGTCGAATAGCTCTTTCAGGACTTCAACAATTTTCGTTTCATCTGAAGTTGAAGTTTTTTTTACTTCGGACTGCGGAACAGGGTTGCTGATTGTCTCCAACATTTCCGGAACTTCCGTAAGTGATTGCCGAACTTCCGGATGCTGAATTTTGTCGGTCTTAACTTCAGAAGACCCGGCAGTGCTTATGTCAGGAGTTTTTTTTTTAATCGCTTCAAGCGAGGAGAGAATTGCGGAAAGATCAATTACTTCTGTATTGACCTTACAAAGTTCTGCGAGCATTGCTTCGATCAGAATTTTCTGGTTTGCGGAAAATTTAATTCTGCTTTCTGCCTCAAACAAGATTTTCAACAATCGTGAGATTTGTTCTTCAGAAAATTTTTCTGAAGCAGATTTATACTCATTTTTAATTGTTTCCGGTTCATCGAGAAGCTCCGGATTACCGGTTGTCTTTACGATGAGCAGGTCTCTGAAATGACGCGTCAATCCGTTATAAAAGCTCTGCAGATCAAGGCCGTCTTCATTTAGCTTATTAAAAAATGTCAGTATCTGTTTTGAATTTCCTTCGCTGATGAAGTTTGAAAAATTAAAATAGATTTCTTTATCGGGAATGTTAAGGAATTCTTTAAGTTCGCCATAAGTAATTTTATTTCCATGATATGAAACAGCCATATCAAAAATTCCCTGTGCATCTCTCAAGGCACCGTCACCAAGTTTTGCAATCAGAAAAAGTGATTCATCATCAATCTTTACTTTTTCCGCTTTTGCAATCTCTTTAAGATTATCGGTAATCTCTTTTACTTTCAGTCTCTGCAGAGGAAATCGCTGGCACCTGCTGGAAATCGTAACAGGGATTTTCTCCGGATTTGTCGTTGCCAAAATAAAGATAAGATAGTCCGGCGGTTCTTCAAGTATCTTCAGCAATGCATTGAAAGCCTGTGTTGTCAGCATGTGAACCTCGTCAACGATAAAGAATTTATATTTTCCCTTGAGAGGAAAAAACTTTGCGGCATCCTGAATAGCACGGACATCATCTATTCCGCGGTTAGATGCAGCATCGAGTTCGAAAACATCAGGATGAATTCCCGCCGTAATCTCCAAGCACGAATTGCATTTATTACACGGCTCTCCGTCTTTTGAAACGGTGCAGTTGAGCGCCTTTGCAAAAATCCTGGCGATGGTTGTTTTACCGACCCCTCTGGGTCCGCTCAACAAGTACGAATGCGCAATCTTCTTGTTAACAATCGCATTCTTCAGAGTCTGTGTCACAAATTCCTGTGATGAAACATCCGAAAACTTCTGTGGCCGGTACTTTCTTGCAGAAACGACGTAGCTCAATTTTGAATTGTAAAATTTAGAATTAAAATTAAGAATTGAAATCAGAGCTAATTACTCAATCTTTCATTCTCTTAAACTCTGCCTTCTTTTCCTTGAACACATATTTTATTCCATCATCAACTTTCTCAACGGGAACAATTGTTAATTTGTCCAAAATTTCCTTTTGAATTTCCGCCAGATCTTTTTCATTATCCTTAGGAATGAGAACTGTCTTTATCCCGCTTCTTACAGCGGCAAGTAATTTTTCATTCAATCCTCCGATTGGAAGCACTTCTCCCCGAAGCGTTATCTCTCCTGTCATCGCAACATCAGTCCGTACCGGACATTTTGTAATCGCCGACAGCATTGCCATTATCATTGTAATTCCGGCCGAAGGTCCGTCTTTAGGAATCGCACCTTCAGGGAGATGAATGTGGATTTCCTTCTCTTTAAAAAAAGTTTCGGGAATCTTAAATTTCTTCGCATTCGATTTAATGTATGAAAGCCCGGCTTGTGCCGATTCTTTCATCACTTCTCCAAGTTTTCCGGTTAGCGTAAATTTATTCGGTCCCTTCATTATCGTTACGTCAACTTTAAGTATATCTCCACCCATCGAAGTCCATGCGAGCCCTGTAACAGAGCCTACTCTTTCCTTTTCCTTATCGGCAACTTTCTGCTTATACTTCTGAACGCCGAGATACTTTTCAACAAGTTCATCCGTAATTACGAATTTCTTGTTTTGTTTTTCCTTCTTCTCCTCGACGATGACTCTTGTAAACTTTCTAATTATGGAAGAAATTTCTCTCTCAAGATTTCTTACCCCTGCTTCCCTCGTATATTCATGAATTATTTTCATGAGCACCTCGTCGGTAAATTCAATCATGTCGGGTGAAAGTCCATGCTCCTGAATCTCTTTCGGGATGATATGCCGCTTTGCAATCTGGACCTTTTCAAAATCAAGGTAACTTCGCATTTCAATTATTTCCATCCTGTCAAGCAGCGGAAGCGGAATGTTGTAATATACGTTTGCCGTTGTGATGAATAGAACATTTGACAAATCATAATCAACGTCGAGATAGTGGTCATTGAATGTTGTGTTCTGCTCCGGATCCAGAACTTCTAGCATTGCGCTGGACGGATCACCGCGGAAATCATTGCTCATCTTATCAATCTCGTCAATCAGAATTACCGGGTTTGAACTTCCTGCTTTTTTCATTGCCTGAATTATCTTTCCCGGCATCGAGCCGATGTAAGTCCTTCTGTGTCCTCGTATCTCCGCTTCATCTCTAACGCCGCCAACCGAAATGCGCACAAAGTTCCTGTTTGTTGCACGTGCAATAGATTTTCCCAGCGATGTCTTTCCGACTCCGGGTGGACCGACAAAACAAAGAATCTGGCCTTTCGGCGACTTTGAAATATTTTTGTCGTGCAACAATTTCAGTACGGCAATAAGTTCAATTATTCTGTCTTTTGCTTTGTCAAGATCATAATGATCTTCATCAAGAATCTTCTTTGCATTAAAAAGATCAAAATTATCCTCTGTAAATTTATTCCATGGAACACTCACCATCCAGTCGAGATAGTTTCTGATGACAGAATAGTCGGGAGACATCGTCGGCATCTTCTTTAGCTTGTTGAACTCTTCCATTGCCTTATTCATCACTGCTTCAGGCATGCCGCTTTTTTCAATTTGTTCCTTGAGTTTTATCAATTCAGGATCAGTTTCGGTGCCTTCACCGAGTTCATCCTGAAGAATCCTTATCTGCTCCTGCACTATGAATTTCCTCTGATTCTTCTGCATGGTCTGGTAAATCTTTGCATCAATTTCCTTTTCCACATTCAGAACTTCCATTTCCGAGCCGAGCATGAACAGAACTTCATAGTACTGCTTGTGCAAATCTGTAATTTCCAGGATCTGCTGCTTCTTGTGAACATCCGCAGTGATTGTTGATACAATGTAATACAATTTTCTGTCGGGCTCTTTTATGTTTTCAAAAGCAACAAGAGCTTCTTGCGGAATCGTTCTGTTAGTATTGACATAATCCGTGAACAATTTTGATGCCTGCCGCATTAATGCCTCAAGCTCGGTATCTTTTTTGAACGCTGTATTTTTCACTTCAATGTCTGCGGAGATGTAATTGTCGCTATGAAACTTTTTCACTTCCGCCGCTACAATTCCGTCAACCAGGACTTTTATCAATCCGTTCGGCAGTCTAAGTACCTGAATTATCTTTGCAACCGTACCTGTCTTGTATAAATTTTCAAAAGTAGGCTCTTCGATTTTTTCATCTACCTGCGTTACCAGTAATATGAATTTGTCCTTTTCAATTGACTTGTTTATAGCCGCTATCGTTGACTCACGTCCTGCAAGTATAGGAAACATCATGTACGGAAACACGACCATGTCTTTAAGGGGCAGCACCGGAAGAGTTGCCGGCACAGAGGAATTCAAATCCGGAATAGTCGGCTTGCCCTGATAAATCAGTTCATGTTGCTCGTCTGCGCCTGCAATATCATCCTGAAAATTGTCGTTCTTATTTATTTTTTCTTTTGCCATTTTATTTTCTCTAATAATCTTTAATGCATTATCCGGCCATTTTAGTTTCGCCGAAATAAACCATAACTACTTGCCGAAATCTTTACCGTCCTTCAGCCATATTTCGGCGCCCATAATGTTTCTGCAGATTTTATATTCGTCATACATTTTTTCTGCATCTTCCATGTTTGACGGAATCTCTTTCAGATTCGTTGTGTCATTATCTATTACCTCATATAATTTATAAATCAAGTTGCCTTGCTCGTCCTGTGAATACTTCAGCATAATGTTTTCTTTGCTCGTAGAAAAGTCAATCATATAGCCGAACGAAGCCAGATCATAAGCCTTTGATACAGAGGCAAGAAATGCAAAGTCAAAAGATTCCTGCGGCTGCATCCATGTCGATTGATTGATCGGCTGATATACTCCGGTTGCTTCAACATCATACCGGTTCATATCACGATCAATTCTGAAACCTTGCTCTCCTATATATGAGAGCGTGTCTGTAACTTTCTTATCAAATGCCTTCTCGGTCAGGCTATCGGTAGTCTTTATTTTCATGCTGAACATTCTCCCCATGTTGCCGATTATTTCGAGCCTGCTCTTACTTTCGTTCTTAAGTTGAATCCTAACATTTACAATGTATGCGTTATCGGTTTCGCTTACCTTTTCCAGACTTATCTTGGTCTGAAGCTGCGGGGTTTTCTGAATGTCATAAAAATAGGAGTAGTAAGTAAAAGCGATTCCCATTATAGCTATAAAAGGCGTTGCAACAGGAATCATTTCCTTCAATTTCAGAAAGACGGAAATTTCTTTATCTTCTTCTTCGTCAGCCATTCAGAAAGTCAGAATTTACAATCTATAAATTGAAAATTAAATCCAGTTGATTTGGACAGATGAGAGGGGGGTCAGGTGGGTAGGGGGGCTGTCTAAAAAGTCTTTATTACACTCCCCAAGAATGAAAACTGCGGTTGCATTAGTTTGCAACCGCTAGTT
>JBDHXH010000053.1:0-20119 GCA_039810605.1 Ignavibacteria bacterium
AAGGATTTAATCGTAGCACAGGCTATTAGCCTGTAGAAATCCTCAAGAAACACAATGACAATTTTGAAAATCCGATTCGGCGAGACTTTTTGGACAGCAGTGTGATCTTTTTTCAAAGTCTCCCAAAATTTAACTTGAACCCGAAATTTATTTTTTCTAATTTGGAAACTATTAACACGAAAATAGTTTCTTGCCAAAGACACCAAAACAATTCGAAGACAAGCTGAAGATCCTCACTCACTCACGCAGGAAATTCCACCGGGAAGGGTTCTATAAGACATCAATGGACGAAATTGCCCTTGAACTTCAGATGAGCAAGAAGACAATCTACAAGTATTTTCCTTCAAAGGAAAACCTGCTGGAAGAGATTTGCACATCTACTTCATGTGAGATTCTGAATTCAGTCGAAGCGATTATCGAAAGCAATGACGATGTCGTTGTAAAATTTGTCAAACTGCTTAACATTCATACTCAATTCACCATTAACATCAGTGAAAAGTGGATTCGCGATTTGTCAGTACATGCTCCTGAAATACGAAAAAAAATTGATGAAACAAAGAATGAACAAATTGACAAGTTTCTGCGTAAACTCTTGGAACAGGGCAAAAGAGAAAAACTAATCGAGAATTATCCTACTCCAATCATAATAGCGACTTTCAGGTCTGCACTGACATCGGTGCTGACAACTGATTTTCTTGTTAACAACAAATTTTCGATGCATCATGCATTCAAGGCAACATACGAATTACTTCTGAACGGCATATTGACACGAGCGGGAAAGGATAAATTTCAAAAAGCAAAATCAATGCTTGCGAAGGAAATTAAATTATAGCCATGTTATTATTCTTCAAAAAACAATTTACAGCATTCGGCATATTCCTGATTTTAATTTCATGCGGAGATTCGAGCGCGCAGACTAATAACACCATAAATTCTGTAGATGAGGCAATTGACATTGCGCTCAAAAATAATTCCGATGTGATTAATGCAAATCTTGATTTGCTCAAGGCAAGAAAGAAGGTCTCGGAAGTTTACAGCGAGAACCTTCTTCCGTCTCTTACATTGAATGCGCGTTACTCAAGGGCTTTCAAAAAGCAGAGGTTTGACATATTCGGGCAGAGTTTCGAAATCGGCTCCGACAATACCTTTAATTCAGTACTTGATGCTACTGAACCAATACCCGTGCTGGGAACTCCCGTGTTTTCGGGACTAAGGATTGCCGAGTATTATGAAGATGTGCAAAATGAAAATCTGCAATCGGTAAAAACAGACGTCAAGAGCAGCGCCAAGAATTCTTACTACGCTGCACTCCTTGCAAAATCAGTGCTTGAAGTAAATAAATTAACTCTTAAGAATGCGGAAGAAAATTTTGCAGTTGTTGAAGCGAAATACCGCAACGGAGTTGCTACGGAATTTGATTATTTGAGAGCAAAGGTTCGTGTTGATAATTCAAAACCTAATGTTTCGCAGGCAGAAAGGAATTACGAAATCAGTCGTAAGCTGCTTGTAAACGTTCTGGGATACAAAGACAAGCAGGATATTGAGGTTACGGGAATGCTGACCTATGACAGCACGGAAGTATGGCAAAGCACTGATTACATGATAAATAAAATTTCCGAAGAGAATGTTCTGGTGAGGCAGTTAACTCTCAATAAAAAGATCAATCAGGAACTTGTGCATGTCGGAGAAGCTAATTACATGCCTAAGCTATACCTCTTCGGACAATATACATTTGCTGCACAGGAAAATGACGGAAGACCAATTGTCAAGTATAGATTTTACAATGCATTGGCAATGGGACTTGGACTAAGCTGGGATTTGAACCTGATAAGAAATTCATATAAGGTTGATCAGGCAAAGATAGATGTGAAGAAAACAAATGAGCAGTTGCTTGACTTGAAACAGAAGCTGAAGCTTCGTTCTCAAAGCGCCATCATTGCGCTCGAAGATGCAAAGGAAAGAATTATTCAGCAGAAGAAAACACTCGGCATAGCAGAGAGAGGACTTGAGCTTGCCAACATAAGCTACAAAGCAGGTGTCCTGAATCAGATTGATGTGCAGGATGCAGTCTTTACATTGTCGCAGACAAGGCTTGCATATCTTCAGGCAATATATGATTATCAGATTGCAAAATCGGAACTCGAAAGACTTCTCGAGAAATAAGTTTCAAATGCTAAGATCAAAAATAATTTTATTCATAATTAAAAATATGAAACATATTCCAAATCTGCTTATCATTCTGATTGTTTCGGCTATTGTCATTTCTTGCGGGGGAAACAGCGGAGAGACAAAGAAGGAACCTGAAAAAAAACTTCAAGCCGTCAAAGTGAAGGAGATTGAGTCAGAGAGATTTACCGAGGTTTACGAAATCCTGGGCATAGTCAAACCTTTTCAGTCTGCAAAAATTTCTTCTGAAGAAGGAGGCTTGATTACTTATCAGCCATTTGATAAGGGAAGCAGGATCAGCAGAAATCAGATTGTTGTTAGGTTGAGAAAGGATCAGGACGCCGCGGCTTACGAACAGGCTGAAAAGCAATTCGAACTTGCCAAGAGCAATTTTGACAGAGTCGAAAAGCTATACGCCCAAAATGTCGCCACGGAGCAGGAATATACAAATGCAAAATTTTCGCTAGAACTTTCCGAAAAGAGCATGAACGTTCTTGAAACAAGGCTGGAGAAAGCATACATCACTTCACCAATAAGCGGCATAGTCAACAACAAGTATCTGGGGCGAGGGGAAGTTGCAGGTCCAGGTACTCCCATTCTCGATGTGGTTGATGTATCGAGGGTGAAAATTTCGGGCGGCGTGCCTGAAGAATTTGTAGGCGAAGTAAGCAAAGGTACAGAAGTCAAAATAACATTCAGTATATATCCGGGAGAAGAATTTTTTGGAAAAGTCAGCTATGTATCTCCTGTACTTAGTGCAACGAACAGGACATTTGAAATTGAAATTGTAATGAACAATCCCGAAGGCAGATTCAAACCGGAGATGAGCGCCAATATTGAGATTGAAAAAGTCAGCATTGAAAATGCAATCGTTCTTCCGCAGGATTTAATTGTAGATTTCGGAAATGAAAAGTATGTCTTCGTTCTTGAGAATGACACAGCAAAAAAGAGAGTTATTACACTCGGTGGACGAAATGAAAATTTTGTCCACATAACATCCGGTTTGAATGCCGGCGACAAGCTGATTTCCGAGGGCTTCCTTTCCGTGAATGACGGCGACAGGGTTCAAGTCATAGAATAGTCAGTCAGAATTATTGATCAAAAAAAATCAAAAATTATTTACAGGAATTTCTAAACCGAACAGATGACAATTTCCAAATTAGCAGTCAACAATCGTGTAACAGTTTATATACTGGTAGCAATCATAATTGTATTCGGTATCTATTCTTATAGCTCAATCCCAAAGGAATCCGCGCCGTCAATTACAATCCCGAACATCTTCGTCTCGACTGTATATGTCGGAGTCTCTCCGAAGGATATGGAGAATCTTGTTACACAGGAAATTGAAAAGGAAGTAAAGGGAATTAAAGATGTAAAGAAAATTACTTCTGTTTCACAGGAAAGTTTCTCGATGGTCAACATTGAATTCAATCCCGACATCCAGATAGATGATGCACTTCAGAAAGTCAGAGACAAAGTTGCCATTGCAAAAACAAAGATGCCGCAGGATATTGAAGAACCGACAGTCACGGAAATAAATCTCTCGGAACTTCCGATGCTTTATGTCGGACTCTCCGGCAATGCAGGTCTTGCTGCGCTTAAGGATATTGCCGATAAGTTAAGCGATGACATTGAAACCATTCCGGGAATTTTGTCAGCAGATGTAAAGGGCGGACTCGAAAGAGAAGTAAAAGTAAATGTTGATCCCGAAAGGCTCTTATATTATAATGTAACATTCAATGATCTTATTCAGAAAATCGGACTTGAAAATCAGAGTATTCCGGGAGGCAGCGTTGACATCGGAAAACAAAATTATCTTGTGCGGGTACCCGGCGAATATGAAGATCCCGAGCTTATCCGCGACATTGTAGTAAAGGCCGATAACGAGAAACCGATTTATGTGAGAGATGTTGCACAGGTGATCTATGGCTATAAGGAGAGAACAACTCTTGCGCGAGAAAACGGGAAGGAAGCAGTGACTATTGTCATCAAGAAAAGAAGCGGTGAAAATATTATTCGCATTGCCGAAGACGTAAAGGCTCTTGTGAAGAAAAAAGAATCTGCCTTTCCCGAAGGGGTCGAGGTGAGCTTCACGGGTGATCTTTCAAAAAATATCAATACTACTGTGCATGAACTTGAAAACGGCATCATAACAGGATTTCTGCTTGTCTGTCTGATTCTGCTTGCGTCAATGGGACTCAAAAATGCATTCCTTGTTGCGACATCAATTCCCTTTTCATTTTTAATTTCGTTCATTGTACTTGATGCATTCGGAATAACAATGAACATAGTAGTTTTGTTCTCACTAATTCTTGTTCTCGGAATTATCGTTGATGATGCAATTGTTGTTACGGAAAATATTTACCGGCTGCAGGAGACTGAAGGATACACTCCATACGACGCGTCTATTGAAGGACCGCGCGAAGTTCAATTCCCTGTAACAGTTGCTACGTTTACAATCATATCATCATTCTTCCCACTGCTGTTTTTCCCGGGCATTGTAGGACAATTCATGAGATACCTCCCGATCACATTGATAGTGTGTCTTTTCTCGTCGTTGTTTGTTGCGATGATAATCAATCCAGTCTTGTCATCTCAATTTATTAATTTTAAAAAGGACAGGGCGAGGCTCGAATCCAAGACAAAATGGTACAATTTACTAATCAAATTTCATTTGTGGTTTGACAGATTGTTTGCGCGATTGGTGAGAAATTATGAGAAGGTTTTAAGAATTTCGATGCGTCACAGGAAGCTCACAATCGGAGGAACAGTACTTTTCTTATTCATTGTATTCTTTGTTTATGGTTCTTTCAACAACGGAATTGAATTCTTCCCGCAGGTAGAGCCGCAGCAGGCTTACGTTTACGTTAATATGCCCGTTGGAACAAACCTCGAAAAATCAAATGAGGTAACATCTATTGTCGAGAAAAAACTTCCGCAATTTAAAGACGTTGAGTATTATCTTACAAATGTAGGATCTGAAATCGGAGGAGGATTCGGAACCGATGTTACGAACAAGAATACGATAACACTTAGCTTCTATGATAAAGAAGAACGCAAACAAAGTTCATTCAAGACAATCGAAGAAATAAGAAATGCTATTTCAAATATAACCACCGCAGACGTTCGCATTGAGAAACAAACCGGAGGACCTCCAACAGGTCCGCCTGTCAACATAGAAATTTCCGGTGACGATTTTGAAAAACTCGGACAGCTCGCTGATGAAGTGAAGCGTCTGATTAAAGACATTCCCGGAATGAAAGATCTCAAAGATGATTACGATGAAGCACGTCCTGAAATCAAAGTTTCAATTAACAGAGAAAAAGCAGCTCTTTACGGAATGAACACAACCTCCATTGCCACAACTGTCAGAACGGCAATCAACGGAACCGAAGCAAGTAAATTCAGGGTAGCGGATAAAGAGTATGACATCACAGTCAGGCTTGACTCGGTAAAAAGAAATGACATTGAAGCGATTAAGAACATTTTCTTACCCGGAAAGGACGGGGCAAAAGTTCCACTTACGTCTGTGGCAAAGATTGAATTTTCCGGAGGACTCGGCGCCATTAACAGAAAGGATCTGAAGCGCGTTGTTACTGTCTCTGCAAATGTCGAGGGAAGATTGGGCAATGACGTACTCAATGATGTCAAGGAGGTGTTGAAAAATTTTTCTTTGCCGCCAGGTTACAACATTGTATATACAGGTGAACAGGAAAGTCAGCAGGAGTCTCAAAGTTTTTTGGGAAAAGCATTTCTCGTTTCATTGCTGCTCGTGTTTTTCTTTCTTGTGGTTGAATTCAATTCTATCATGTCTCCAATAATAATCATGTTCACCGTTGTGCTTTCATTAATGGGAGTACTCATCGGATTATTGGTTACACAAACGCCGTTTGGGATTATAATGACAGGAATCGGAATAATAGCACTCGGAGGGATAGTCGTGCGAAACGCAATCATTCTTCTTGATTTTCAGAAAGTGCTCGAGTCGCGCGGACTTGATAAAGTTGAATCTGCAATACAGGCAGGTATGATAAGACTTCGACCGGTATTCCTCACTGCTGCTGCAACAATACTTGGACTTGTTCCGCTTACGACCGGAGTTGATTTTGACTGGAGATCCTTTTCTTGGATAATCGGCGGACAGAATACAGCCTTCTGGCGACCCATGGGTGTTGCAATAATTTTCGGGCTATCAATCTCGACTTTTCTTACACTCGTTGTCGTTCCTGTAATTTTTGTTTCCGTCAGAAATGTTATGGACAGATTTCGAAAAAATGAAAAGCCTGCAATCGAAGCAATTGCCGATTGACGATTCACGATTGCCGATTGACGATTCACGATTGCCGATTGACGATTCACGATTCCCGATTCACGACTCACGATTCACGACTCACGATTCCCGATTCACGACTCACGATTCCCGATTCACGACTCACGATTCACGATTCCCGATTCACGATTCCCGATTCACGGACCAATTGCCTTTCAAGCCACATCTTGATTCCGAAGTAATTAAAACTCATTGCATTTACTTCCGATTTCAGCTTCTCAATCTCTCCCTTGACTGCCTTCTCTCTTACCCCTGATAATATTTTGACCATTTCATACGTAATCCTTAGATAGACGCTAAATGAATTCTTAAAATCTTCCGCTGCCGTTGTTTCTCTCTTTAAGAGATGTTTCATCGAGTCAATCAAGGAAAGAGCCTGCTCATAGAATTTTTTTTCAAAATAAATCTGAAGCATAAAAATCTTCACCTGAATCTTCAGAATGAAATCCGGGAAACTTGTCTTTGAAAAAATTTCCAGCGCATCTTCAATATTTCCTTTCTTGTAGAGGATGTAAGCGCGGCAGAAGTTAAGTGTGTTAACTTTCTCGTCAGTCAGTTCATCCCTGAATTTTTCAATATACATTTCCGCCCATTCAAACTCATCAACTCTCACCGCTATCTTTACATGATTCAGAAAATCAGGATAAAGTATTTTTCCCAGTACGATTGTTCCGTTGTCAAAATTTTCTTTGGATAAAAGAAAATGCTCTCTTGCAAATTCATCAGTACAACGCAGGTTATATGAGTCTGCGCAGAAAGTTGCCATGTGAAGAAATAGATTATACCTGTCTTCAATGTCGAGTTTCTCAAAATGCTTCTTCTTCAGATTCTTCAATTCAAAAAAATATCTGCTGTCATTTTCTCTTTGAAGCATGACAATATTATAGTAAACCAATGCAGCAGGATTCCCTGACATATCGGCAGTATTCATATAAGCGAGCACTTCATCAAGCATTTTAAGATCATATTTTACATTGGTTAGCTTTTCTTCGTGCAGCATCAGGCTGTATCTTTTGAGCAACGAGATAAGGGAAAAGTTAAGGAATTGATTCAGCCATTGCTGATGATATTCAATTCTCGAATATGGCTCTTTAGGAATATTGAAATAAAGTTTTTCGAGAGTCAGTTCCGACTTCATTAGAAAATGTGAATCATTCAGGAAGCCCGTATCAAGTGAATCATCATACGACTTAATGGTCTTGAGAAATGTAGAATCAAGATTCCTTGCTCTCAATTCTTCAAGCAGACGCTTATCGTAGGACTTCAGATTTTTTTGATTCCCCGTCAAAGAAAGGAATTCCATTCCGAGAGCATGGAGATCCGACATTGTATTTCGGATTTTGAAATAATCAAACTTCCCTTCAAAGACTTTTTTGTAAATCAATTCCTCCGACATGTTCTTGCTGTTGTAGTCCGGCTGATATTTTTTCAGAGCATTCAGTAAAGCTGCAACATTCTTATTCTTATTAAAGAAGGGAGAATTGACAAACTCACGGAACTGTTTCATTTCATTGGGAGAAAGCGACCGTAGTAGTTGTATTAGTTTTGTATTCTTCATCAAAAATTTCTAAAATCCATGCTGTCAAGGAAAGGCAATTTCTTTCAAAAAGCCGATATTTTCAATAGATTGTTCTAAACTCCGGAATAAACCACTGCCAAATTTTCTAAAACTTAAAATATTTTTCTTTGACCTTAATTATCAGAAGAAATAATTTTGTAATAAATTTGGCGAACGATGTTATTATCAGCAATTTTCATTTTAAAAAATTTACCCTTCAATACACGACCTTTATCTAACATCGTATCGCCATACGAATCATCCGATAAAGCAATCACACAAATGGTATTGAAGGGTATTAATTTAAGCAAAAAATCAGGAAGTAAAAATTAAGAATCATAAATCGTTGAGTCCCATTTTGACTTTCCCGAAAGAAAACTTTTGATAAACAAAACTATAAATGAAAAAATTATGAAAATTAAAGAAACCGGAAACTTTTGCTTCTTTTTTCTGATCGGACTTCTGCTGATATCTATGTCTTTTCAGAATGCATCTTCACAAGAAAGAAAGCCGTTCATAAAATCCCCGGAAAGTCATCACCGAGGCTCAAAGATTGTTGACAAGAAAAAAATGTTTGAGATCATTGACAGAAATACTAAATCCTTCAGAAAAGATGACCGAGGGTCGTGGTTGCTTGATGAAGATTTTGAATCCGGAAATTTTCCGCCGACAGGCTGGAGTATTGACTTCGGAACAACCGAATGGCAACAGGCAACTTACAGTGCTTACGGAAACGGATCGTACAGTACGTTCTATTCAAACTATGATTGTAATTACAGCGACAATTCTATATACACTTCAAGTTTCTCGCCAACCGTTTCCGGTGACAAACTTTATTTTGATTATGCATACGCACCTTATGACGATGGTAACCTTTACTATGACGATCTTGAAATTTTCTACTATGATGACATTGATCAAACCTACTACTCGCTGATTTATTATCCCGGAGACAGCCTGCAGACCGCGCCGGGAACAAGCAATTACTTTGAGCCAACTTCAGGACAATGGGGCACCAGGGTCATTGACATTCCCGAAAATGCAACAAAAATTTATTTCAAGTCATGGGAAAATTGCGGTAACAACATTTATATAGACAACGTGAAAATCGGCCAAGTTCCGACTGGCTCCGATGCATCAGTCGAAAATGTATGGGCAAAAGGTAAGCTTTCATTTACATACGGAGTACCGGATACTATTTCAGCACTCATAAAGAATAACGGCGCTACCACAATTACAAATCTTACTGTCTATCTTAACATTACAGGTGCAAACAATCATTCCGATTCCGTTCAAATCGCTTCCCTGCCTTCCGGAGATACGGCGCAGGTTAATTTTAATGGCTATACTCCCGTGTTGAGTGGATTTTCTGATGTCACAGTTTCAATTCCTCCGGATGATATCACCGGCAATAACACAGCAACTTTTCTTTCGCAGTCAAATTCAAATTCAATGCGATATGTAGATTCAAATTGCTGCAACAGCGCTGTGGGTTGGTTCGGACAATACAGCTTCCTTAACCGTTACAGAATGTCCGGAACCGGACAGATAAGAAACGTCAACATAAAACTTCCTGACGGAGACATTATTGGTCAGATTGTTTATGCAATAGTTCTTAACAGCAGTGGAACGATAGTTGGCAAGTCTTCTCACTTCCTCGTCAGCTCTTCGGATGTCCCCGGTTACAAATCTTTTGCAATAACTGATCCAAAACCGTATATGGTTACAAATGATTATTACTATGTAGGAATTGCTCAAACTGAATGCGTGGGCTCAATGGATGCTTATGCATCACAGCAATTTAACAACAATGCGCCCGCAAGACCTGATGCAAATTTCTATTCAGATCTCGGTCCTATTGGAAGCAGTCCCGGAGCTTATGAATTCCCGAGAGAATGGGGACAGAACTATGCAATTGAAGCTGTCATAGGAAGTCAGGCAGCAACCGACGCAGGAGTTTCTGATTTAGGTCCTATGTATAATCAATATTACTCTTCAACTTCCTATACTCCCGTCGGAAAAGTTTTTAACGCGGGAACGAGCAGTGCAACTTTTAATGTCCGGAGAACAATTACTCCCGGCGGATACACAAGCACCAAAACCGTAACCGGTCTTGCGTCGGGGGTAACTGCTCTTGTCTCATTTGATCCTTGGACATTTACTTCCGGGACAACATACACCGTCAGAGATTCAATTCTTACGTCAGATGGTAACAATTTAAACAATCAAATGTCAGGCTCCATCACTCCGAGAGTTGCAAAGCAACTTTGCGTATTGTGGTCCCAGCCGGATGACAGAGATAGTCTGGTGAGAGCAATAAATGCAGACGGAAGATATGCAAATAATTTCGATACTGTCAGAATGAATTATGTCGGATCCTTCAGACCATGGAAAATTGTCTTTGCAAATTTCAGAAACGAATTCAGTTACTCTCAATGGATTAGAGATTCACTTAAGTCGTTTCTTGACAATTCAATATCAGGTAACAAGAAATCACTGATTGTTTTTGCCAACAAGATTGCAAATCTTGATGATCCCGGATTTGGATATCCCAACCCTGCGGATTCAATTTTCTACAGACAGTACTTACGATCAAAGACTCTTGGAGAAGACTGGCCCGGTAGCATTCCTTCGAGTCAAAATAAATTCAGAGGAATAGGTTTCTTTTCCGGCGTATCACAGGATTCATTGTCCGACCCATCCACACCGGAGCTGATAGTTCCGACAAACGGCAGCATACCGGCATTCAAACCGATGTCTGTTACAGGCAACGGAAATGATTCATGCAACGCTGTATGTTTTGCGGGAACGAATTACAATACATTCTTCATGACAAACAAGTTTTCAAGTCTTAGAGCATCGAGCAATTCTCTCGACGGACCGGTTTTGATTTACACAAAAATAATTGACTGGCTGCAAAGCACCGGCTCGAGTGCAAAGTTTCTCGACCTCACAATGCTGCTTGAAGGATTCTATGATTCAGGCGCAAATGCGATGATTGATGATACCGTAAGAATATACTTGAGAAACTCTACGAACCCGTTTGCAAAGGTTGATTCCGCAAAAGCAAAGATAAACTCATCGGGAATCGGCTCGTTTGTTTTCAACAACGCATCAAATGGAGTTAACTATTACCTTCAGATAAAGCATCGAAATGCTCTCGAGACATGGAGCAAGACACCGCAGCAGTTCAGTTCGAATCACATGGTATATGATTTTACAACTGCTTCAACAAAAGCTTACGGAGATAACATGAAGCAGGCCGGAAGCAAGTGGGTAGTCTTCGGAGGAGATCCGAATGCGGACGGTTCTATTGACCTGTCTGATATTACTTTGGAATTTAATGACGCGGCTAATTTTTTGTCGGGATACCTCAAAACGGATTTGAACGGAGATGATTTCGTTGATCTGTCGGACGTGCTCGTCTCATTTAATAATTCAAGCCTGTTCGTATTCGCAATCACTCCGCTTACTCCGCCTGACATCCTGGCAAAGAAAGGAATTGTAATTGACAATACTCCGCTTGTGTCAGAAGACAAATCAAGCGAAAGCAGCAGCAGCGAGAACAGAATTGACAATGAGATATATGAACTCTACAGGAATGTTCCCGGCGATTGGCAGCATAATTTGAAATTCATTGAGCAGAAAAATGGTGAAGGAATGAAATCGCATGAGATTACAATCACAAGAAAGTACAGAAATTGATCCCCGGTAAAATGAAATGCCTGTCCATTCTATATTGACAGGCATTTCTATTTTCAAAGGTTGCATGTTTCAATGATGCTTCCCTATTCTCCGGCGGATATCTTGTAACGGATCTTAATGGCGATAACTTTACTGATCTGTCGGATATTCTGATTGCTTATAATAATTCGTCATTATTCGTGACAAAAATCACGCCATAGAATTTTCAAAGTGTTCCACTCCTAACTTGCGGCTCCTGCTCTGTCTCCCTGACAGGCAGGAGCTTTTTTTTGACAAGAACCGCATACCGAAAACCAAGTTTGCTCCGCCATTACAATTATTGTAACTTTATATTCCATTCTCAAAAAAACTTTCCTCTTTTTCAAAACCAAATATTTCATCAAAAATAAAAATAATATTAAACTAAAAACCGGTTCAGGTCACATGATAACATATCTTTGAACCTGTTTCGGACTATTTAAAAACTTAAAATTGAAAATTAACATGAACAAGAAATCTGAAAGCTTTTATCAGTTCGATGATCGCTTCGACTTTGAAGAAAATCCAATGAGTAGCATTTCTATTGATCCACCCTGCATTGCGGAGTATGGTGATAGGGAGAAAAAAGATAAATATAGATTTGAAGCTGATCACTATATAGTCGCTATGATAAAAAACTTTCTCAAGTCGCCTCCATCCGGAAGCTACTTTGAGACAGAATGGAATGAGTATGAAGGCTCCTCCGAATTAATTCCATTCGCGTCTGTATACTATACGTATAACCCAAAATTGAAGAGACACTTGAATTATGCAAGGAAGGTTGAAAAGTTGATATACTCTGACCTGTTCAACAGGAGATATGAAAAAGACTTTGAAAAGGAGTTCAGGAAATTCAAGAAATCATTACAGGACTGACAAAAGAATATTGCTATCTTTGGAGCACATACTTCTTATGCCGTCAGGAATACGCCTTGGCGGCAACAATCCTGCAGAAGACCGTGCGCGGATTCATTTAAGGAGATGATTCATCTTTTGAATCAACCAAGGTTTGTTGCTGACAAGAATATTGCCTCCAATCCTTCTCAACTGGGTTTCGATTTCAGTTTTGTCAGCTTTCTTGTCAAAACTGACAAGCTTAACCAGAAACTTATGGAAGTTGACATAAGGTGATCTCCTTGTTTCGGTAAGCAGTTTGTTGTTTGACAGAAACTGTCTGTAAGCTTCCATCGAAGAGACGAGAGATTCCCAGGCTTTCAATTCATAGTAAATCATCAGTTGCAGAACTTTAGAATCATATTTAAGATAGATTTCATTGAACTTTATTTTAGAAAGAAACTCTAATGATTTTTCAAACTGCTTCATATTAAACTCGTACAATGCCATGCAGTAAAAGTATGTATTGTTTCTCGAGCTTTCCGGCAGCTTGTCTTTGTATTCGTTCATAAACTTTTTTATCCACGCAAATTCTTTCAGATCGAGAGCAAGAATAACGAGATTCTTGTAGAAGACAGAATTCAAATATCCTTTTACATGATGCGACTTTAATTCAATTTCTTCCTTATAGAGCTCAAATTTTTCTCTTTTGAATTTAACATCTCCGGAGAGAATTTTTCTGTTGCAGTAATTTGTAAGATTTATGTATATCTCATTGATGTCATCAAAGTGAAGACCGGGCGATATTCTCCTTAAAATTTCCTTCGATCTGAAATAATATTCTTCAGAAGCTTCAGGATCGAACAATTTTACAATTGAATAATAGATTTCCAGAACCGGGCTAACCACAAATATATTTTTATCAATCGTTGCAATCATTCTTTCAAAAGATTCTGTATTAAATTTCTTGTTATAGATCAACTGAAGATTGAGCATGTTGATGAACAACCTGGTTGATTTGATATAGTAATAGGAGCTCAAGTAGCCATGAGCCTTTACGAAGTCAATCTTATCAAGAACTTTCTCGAATATTCCGAAATGTGATTTGGAAAGGAAAAAAATGCTTTCATTCTCAAGACGGAATTTGCAATAATTCAGCTCTTCAGAAAGCAGACCTGTGGAATTCAGATACTCATGTTGTTTCGAGATTGACTTATCAAGACCTCCATATTGATTTTTATCAATGAGACCCACAAGTTTCCTGAAATCAAACTCTGCCTTGTTGTCCTCAAAAGTTCTGTATGCCACAAACGCCGTAGCGAGTTCCTTCAAGCTGTGTATATGAACTCTTAGATTGTTGTCGTTATAGGCTTTCCCCGGGAAAAGCTTTGTGTAAATATTCCTCTTGGAAACCGATTCCCCGATAAAGTCAGGATAGTGATCTCTGATTATTTCATAAAGCCTGATCAAGGATTTTTTTTTGTTAAAATAAGGCGAGGACAAAAAGTCTTTGAACTCCATAATTTCCTTTGGAGTGAATGATTTCAGAAGACTTATTATAGAGCTGTTATGCATTCAAAAAACTTTTCAGCCAATATAAAATCAAAGACAAATTTTAACAATGGTATAAATGTTTTGCAGGATTTTTTGATTAACAAATCATCCCCTGATTTGATAAAAATATGTAAATTGCATGCTTTTGGGCAGGGTTTCCGATTTACGATTCAATAATTAGCAATTAACATTTTGAAAAAAGTCTACTTGCCTGCTTCCGATGTCTGATATATTTTTGAACAACTTTGAAAATTTTTAAACCAAAAATTTAATCAACGAGAAAATGAAAACAAATTTTGCAATCACCTTTGTCATGCTGCTAATATTTGTCGGGAGCAATAATGCACAAGTAAACCTGCAATGGGTTGCGAACTACAATAGTCCTACAAATGGCATAGATGCCCCTGTCGCAATCACTACAGACAATGCCGGAAACATTTACGTTACAGGTGTCAGCCCGGCATCGGGTACAAGTACTGACTTCACTACTGTGAAATACAATCCTTCGGGTATTGAACAATGGGCATCGCGTTATCATAACCCTGCCGGAAACGGCGACTATGTGAAAGGAATTGCCGTTGATGCTTCCGGAAATGTTTATGTAACAGGCACCACTGCTCTTGGCGGTTCAAACAATCTAATGATTACCATAAAATATAATCCGTCCGGTGTGGAGCAATGGGTGCAACAGTTGGGACTCTCAACAGCAAGCCCAGCCTCGGTTGCGCAGGGGAGAAGTCCAATTGCAATTGATGCTTCCGGAAATATTTATGTCGGAGGCATGAGGACATTTGGCAGCGGACAGAATTCAAGCTACTTGCTTGTCAAATATAATTCAAATGGTGATTCACTCTGGACAAGGACTTATAAAGGAACACACTTTCTGGCAGGATTAGGGAGCGGGATCGTTTGTATTAAGGTGGACGGGAATTCTGTCATTGTAACAGGCAAAAGCTTTGATCAGAATCCCAATCTGACTTCATCCTGTTATGCAACGACAATAAAATATGATCTTTCAGGAAACAGTCTCTGGATGAGAAAAGATAGCCTCATCAACGGCAACGATGAAGTTATTGGAATGACTACTGATGTCTCCGGAAATGTTATTGTTACTTGCAAATTTGGATTTAATGTAAGAACATTTAAGTATAGTTCTAACGGAGCTTTTGTATGGCAGTCAACTTACACCGGTATCAGCGGAGATTATTATGATGAAGTGACTGCACTGGCAGTTGATCCTGTGGGAAATGTATATCTGACCGGTAACAGTGAAAGAAGTTCAAGCAATAACTCGGAAGACTTCATGATTGTGAAATATAGTCCGGCGGGTGTTCAGCTCTGGGAAAGGTTTTATGACGGCACACGCCATGAAGGAGATTACGCCAATGGAATTGCAGTTGATAATCTGGGAAACGTATATGTGACAGGAACTAGTTATGATACCGGATTCGATTTCAATTTTATGACCGTCAAGTATGATACAGATGGAACGCTAAAATGGACAGCTCGATATGATGGTGGTTTCTCAAACAGAAGCGATAAAGCTGTGGATGTCATTCTGGATGTATCCGGTAATGTGATAGTTATTGGTTTTTCATCAAGAGGAACAAACTTTGACGATTTTGCGACTGTAAAGTATTCACAAACAGTAGGCGTAAATCAGATTTCTTCGCAAAATCCGGAGAGCTATTCGCTATCACAGAATTTTCCCAATCCTTTCAATCCCGGAACGAAAATAAATTACTCGTTGCCCGCTTCGGATTTTGTCTCCTTTAAAGTTTTTGATGTTTCCGGTAAGCAAGTTGATGAGTTAATAAAAAATTATCAGCAGGCAGGAAATTATGAAGTTTACTTTGATGCATCAGCGCTGACAAGCGGAATTTATTTTTACAGACTTCAAAGCGGAAATTATTCGGCTACAAAGAAAATGATTTTAGTGCGATGAAAAGGATGTACAACAGTAACAAGCCTATCAGGAAATACGAGTCCTGTTACACCGTTTACATAATTGCGAACAGAAGCAAGAAGACATCAATATGCTTATCACAGGAGATGAATGGTTTTGCAATAAAGACTACAAAGGTTTTTTCAAGACTCGTATATTTTGAACAATTCTATGATAGGAATAAGGCGATGAGCAAAAAAAGGTTATTGGAAAAGCTTAGCAAAGATAAGATCACAAAATTGATTTCAGCAATGAATTCCGAATGGCTGGATATTCTATATACACTGATTGAAGAAACCTGAAACGGCTACATTGAAAATTAGACTGAAATATTTTTTCAGTAACTTGCTTCGTTAAAGCAAAACATTTTCGGCGCGGGAGCTGAATTGATAATTATTCACAAGTCTCCCGCCTCTCATCCATCCTTAACTTCAGATAACATTTCTCGGGGCACTGAACGCCCTCAATGAAAGTGAAAGCTGATATTCCGAAATTGGCGAAAACATTATCTCTACGTGACCGGAATCATTTGAAAGTTTGAAGACATTAGTTATATTCTTTTAATTTATTTTTAATGGAACCCCAATTCCGGATCACTCATTAAATCAACATTGTAATTCTATCATGGACACTTCCAATCAATTTGCAAAAGATATGTTTCCCGCATATACTGTTTTACCGAAAAAGATTCCTGTCTGGTTTTGGAGACTTATTCAAATAGCCGGAGTAGTGACGGTACTGGTGTTAGTGTATATATTATTTTTCTTCCCCGAGACTGGTCTATTCATTTTGTGGAAGATTGCGGTGCCGGTGCTTCCCCTTGTATTTGTTTTCATGCCGGGGATATGGAGAAATTCATGTCCGCTTGCCATTATAAATCAAACACCCTTGGTATTCGGATTTGCAAGAGACATACGACCGCCAAGGATAATTAAAAATTACGGATATGTGATTGCAATTTCCCTTTTACTGATACTTGTCACATCAAGGAAAATCATTTTCAATACAAACGGGGAACTTATGGCAATTCTGATTTTAATCGTAGCAGTAATTGCTTTCTTCGGAGGTTTTTTCTTCAGTGGTAAGAGTGGTTTTTGTTCAACCATTTGTCCGGTTCTGCCTGTCGAAAGAATTTACGGCCAGTCCCCTTTCATTTATTCGCCTAACGTTCATTGCAGCCATTGCGTAGGCTGCACAAGGAACTGTTACGATTATAATCCTTCGGCTGCATACCTTGCAGATCAATACAGTGAAGACAAATTGCATTCAGCAATGAGAAGAATCTTTGCTTCACTTTTTCCGGGATTTGTGCTTTCTTATTTCATAATTGATGAGAATTTAAATTCGGTTCCGGAGATGCTGATAAAAATGTTCTTGATCACTTCAGCTTCATCAGTCGTATTTTATATTCTCAATGCAGTTCTAAAGACATCGGCAAACAAACTGCCATCTTTGTTCGGAATAACCGCGTTTACAATTTATTACTGGTTTACAATTCCAATTCTTGCCGGCTCATTCACAAAAATTACTGCCATTCCGGTATCAATTGAAATCATATTCGCTCTTAGGTTAGTCACTATTGCGTTTAGTCTATATTGGCTATACAGAGCATATTCACTCGAAAAGAAATTTGTTTTGAATGTGCTTGATACCGGAATTCCTGTTAAAATATTATTCGGTTACAGTGACAACGGCAGCTATGAATTGCCGAAGCAAACTGAAGTTGTTAGTGATCAGGCTACAAGATAACAAATTCATCCATACAGGTACCAACATTTTAAACAGCTTGGGAAGCTACGATGCCAACCGATGCGAACCGGCTGAAAATAAAAAAGTAATTGACATTAGAATATGAAATGAATAGCTTCGACAAAATAATTAATTGTGAAGAAAGTAACCCTACGATGTTATGCCAATAAGTCAGTCCAATCCTGTTTGTTTTTTTCTTTTGATATAGTAGCTGAATCTTTTTCTTGATTCTGTTTAGGCAGATAAGAAAATCCAAGTAAAATAAATTTTTTAGAGAAGTTTGTTAAGGTTTTTTTAAGATTGACAGAGTTACTCTGTAGATCAATGCAACATCTTTAAAAAACATTTATCAACTTTAAAGAAAGGAAACAAAATGAAAACAGCAATTCTTTCTTTGATCCTTATCTTCAGCATTTCAGCGAATGCACCTGCACAATGGATTGAACAAACTTCAGGAATCTCTACGCTCATTTTTTCAGTCAAAGCCGTTGACGATAACATCGTCTGGGCTTGCGGAGTTAATGGTAATGTTCTGCGAACCACAAATTCCGGACTCAACTGGACTTTGACAAATTCACCCAATTCTTCTTTAGATTTTGTAACGATCCAGGGAATTGATGCCGACACCGCATTGGTAGGAGGATATGATGTAAACGGAACTTACGCATACAAGACAACTAACGGGGGCACCTCGTGGACTCAAACATTTTCACAAGCCGGAGGATTTATTGATGCACTGGTTCTCTTCAATGGCTTTCCCGTTTGCGGACTCTTAGGTGATCCGGTTGGAGGCAGGTGGACTCAATTCGTAAGTTTCGATTACGGTTCTACATGGGACTCGACCGGTTTCTACAATCCCGATCCGGGAAATGAAGCAGGTTGGAATAATTCATTCTTTCCCGCATCACCGAGTTTCTTCTCCTACTATGGAACAAACAACACAAAGGTTTATCAGGCATTTTCAAATGGAACCACCGTAACTCATGCAACTCCCGGTCTTACAAACTCTTTTGCAATCTGGGGAAATGACAACTCCAGATTAATGACAGGTGGGGATAACATTATGCTTTATACCACAGACGGTGGACAGAACTGGACAAACGTAAATGCAATAGGTTCCGGCGACATCGGAGGAATTGTAGGAGCTGATGCGGTTTGGTATTACGTTAGAGGTTCCTCGGTATATGTTTCAATTGATGACGGCACCAACTGGAATTCCGATTATACTACGACCGGAACATATTTCCACATGACACTTTCTCCTTTAGGAAAATATATATGGGCTGTACGGGACAACGGCGGTATATCAAGATATGAATTCAGTGTTCCTTTACCTGTCGAACTTTCATCATTCCTCGCAAGTGTCAATGAAAGAAATGTGACGTTAAACTGGAGTACTTCCCGCGAAGTAAATAACGCAGGCTTTGATATTGAGAGATCAGAGATCAATGGTCAAAGTTCATCCCAATGGACCAAAGTCGGATTTGTAAGCGGAAGCGGCAATACAAATGAAAATCGTTTTTATCAATTCACAGACAGAGGACTGGACCCGGGCAGATACAATTACAGACTGAAACAGATAGATTTCAACGGAGGATTTAATTATCACAACTTGAATCAGGAAGTCATTGTAGGAGTTCCTGCAAAGTTCAGTCTGTCGCAGAACTTCCCGAATCCTTTTAACCCTTCCACAAAGATTAGTTACACTTTGCCGTTTGACTCAAAAGTTACATTGAAGATTTTTGATATGACAGGAAGGGAGATTGCATCGCTTGTTGACGAATTTAAATCTGCGGGCAATTATGCAGTTGACTTTAACGGTTCAAATTTGTCAACAGGAGTTTACGTTTACAGAATGTCAGCGTTGGGTAATGGACAAACTTTTACTTCCGAGAAGAGAATGGTGCTCGTAAAATAAATTGATACAGACACATACCGCTTAGCAATTTATAGCAGGTAGTTGATATTAAATACGGAGTCCGGGAAATTTCCTGACTCCGTATTGCTTTATAGAAATTCATTATTCCTTTCGGTCTAAAACTCTTATTCCGGCTTTATTTGTAAGTTGTTTTTGATTGCATTGATTCTTTTTCATTCTTCTTGAATTAAACCTCAAAGTTATTCAAGACATTCAAAGTGATTTTAAATTGTACAAAAACAAAATTAGAAAATGATTATATTTGCGGGCGTCCTTAGCTCAGTTGGTAGAGCAAATGACTCTTAATCATTAGGTCGGGGGTTCGAGTCCCCCAGGACGCAC
>JBDHXH010000054.1:0-20113 GCA_039810605.1 Ignavibacteria bacterium
GTCGAGCGGAGTTTATTTCTACAAACTCGAAACCACAGGCTTTGTTGATACGAAGAAAATGTTCCTGCTGAAGTAAAGCGTAATTAATTTTGGAATGAGAAAAGCCCCAGTTAATGAGCCGGGGCTTTTTTTCTTAGTTTACCCGGCTGTTGAAGTCGCAAGAAGTCATATCGGCTGGGATTTGTAAATTGACAATAAACATAAGATTAAATAACTTGACTGCAAAGTTTCAAAACATATTTTCAAAATTTAAACAAAAGAAAATGAAATCAAAATTTCTTATTTACTCGATTCTTTTGGTTATCACAGCATCTGCAATGGTTGGCTTTTCAAGTGATCCGAGAGAAAGAGATTTAACCTCACGTAGAAACACGCAAAATAATCCGAGGGTTGTTTATGGTCCGGCATTGCTAAGTCCGACCAGCACTTTGAATGAATCATTTGAAGGAGCAACTTTTCCTCCGGCAGGATGGACGAAAATTAATCCTGATGGTGGAACGGGCTGGAACAGACAAACTAACGGAACAACACCAATTCCCGGATTTGTAGGTGGCGTCATTACAATACCACCAGGCGGCGGAAATGCTTGTGCTTTCGAATCATGGAATACTGGCGGAGCTACAGCTAATGACCAATGGCTCATTACTCCTCAACTTACAAATGTTCAATCAGGTGATTCATTGTACTTCTGGGTAAGATACTGGCCCAATTCATACAGAGACAGTTTGGAAGTTAAAATTTCAACAACAACTCCGACTGTTGGTGGTATGACAACATTAGTTTGGAGAAGAAGTTTTAATGTAAATTCTCCCGATACTAACTGGATAAGATACGGATTCAACATAGGTTCATTAGTTCCGTCAGGATCAAATATTTATATCGGATTCAGGGAAACAGTTCCTGACAATCTTGCTGACGGTGCAACATTCTCACTTGATCTTGTTTCAGTAACAAGCGGCGGCGCACCACCTTCATGTAATTACCAATGGTCAGCGGCTACATCAGGTACTACAAGTCAGTTGCTGACAGTATCAACCGTAAGTGATCAGGTTGCATGGGCAGGAGGTGTTGGTCCAACAGTAATCAAAACTACCAACGGAACTTCATGGTCAAGCGCGACAGGTACAGGAATTACGGGTGATGTTTATGCTATCTGGGGTGTTGATGCAAATACAGCATTCTGTACAACAAGCCCCGCAGCTACTTACATTTGGAAGACAACAAATGGTGGAAGCACATGGACACAAGTTTATACACTCGCAGGTGCATTCATTGATGGATTGCAAATGGTATCTGCTTCCGAAGGCTATGCTATGGGAGATCCCATTGGCGGAAAATGGCTTATACTGAAGACAACTGACGGAGGAAACACCTGGGCAAGAATGGCCACAGAGCCTGTACAAGTTGGATCTGAAGCTGGATGGAACAATTCATTCCAGATTTCGGGGAATGACATGTGGTTTGGTACAAACTCTACAAAGGTTTATCATTCATCTAATCTCGGAGCAACCTGGTCAAGCGGTCCAACAACCGGAACAGCCAACAGCTATGCTCTTCACTTTAATTCTTCCACAAACGGTATGGCATGCGGTACTGCTGTTGTTAAGTCAACTGACGGAGGAACAACATGGTCTGCTGCAACAAGTTTCGGTACTTCAGGTAACATGGCCGGAATGGAAGGAGCAGGAACAGACTGGTGGGGTATAAGATCAGATGCAAACATTTACAGATCAACAAACTTCGGATCAAACTGGACAAACGCATGGACACAAACAGGTGCAGGATTCCTTGATATTGATTTCAAAGTTGTTGGCGGATGTCCGAAAGGATATGCTGTCGGAAATGCCGGTGGAGTTGCGAAGATGGTCACAACAACCGGAATAACAAATTACAACAGTGAAATTCCGGATTCATACACATTGGGTCAAAACTTCCCGAATCCGTTCAATCCGACAACTAACATTAAATTCTCAATTCCTTCTTCCGGATTTGTTACATTGAAAATCTATGACATGCTCGGAAAAGAAGTATCAACTCTTGTTAACGAAGTTAAGAGCGCAGGAAATTATATCGTAGGCTACAATGCCGCGAATATCCCGAGCGGAACTTACTTCTACAGACTCGAATCAAACGGCTTCACAGAGACAAAGAAGATGTTGCTTCTGAAATAATATTCTTTGAGAATTAATTTTCCTCAAACCCCCTGACTATTAAGTCAGGGGGTTTTTTATTTATGTATAATAGATTTTTTGAAAATAGTATTTTTGTTTTTCAAAAATTTAAAACGCATTGTCCATGTCAAAACTGTCACTACAAAATCTGATTGACTTAAATAAAATCAAAGGCAAACGCATACTCGTAAGAGTTGACTTTAATGTTCCTCTCGACGCTAACGGAAATATTTCAGACGATAAGAGAATACTTGAGTCATTAAAGACTATCAAAGCGATAATCTCAAACGGAGGCAAATGCATTTTGATGAGCCATCTCGGGAGGCCGAAAGGAGAAAAGAATCCGAAGTATTCTCTTTCGGTTGTGGCAGAATATCTTTCAAATGTCCTGAACAAGCCCGTGCTTTTTTCGGACGATTGCATCAGCGGTGATAACAATTCTGTCATTGATGCTATGAAAGAAGGAGACGTTTTACTGCTGGAGAATCTAAGGTTTTATAAAGAAGAAGAAAAAAACGATCCCGAGTTTGCGAAGAAGCTTGCTTCGTATGCCGACATTTTCATTAACGATGCGTTTGGAACAGCACACAGAGCACATGCATCAACAGAAGGCGCAACAAAATTTGTCGAGCTAAGCGCCGCAGGATATCTTATGGAAAAGGAGCTGAAGTATTTAAGCGAGGCTATTGGAACGCCGAAACGTCCGCTATGCGCCATACTCGGCGGATCAAAGATTTCCGGAAAGATTGATGTACTCGAAAATTTATTGAACATTGCAGACACAATTCTGATAGGCGGAGGAATGATGTTTACATTTTACAAAGCAATGGGTTACAACATTGGCAAATCAATACTTGAAGAAGATAAGGTTCAACTTGCAAAAGAGATTCTTGAGAAGGTTAAGAAGTCGAAAACGAACTTCAAGCTGCCGGAAGATGTATTGATGGCAGACAGGCTGGATAAGGATGCGCACACGAAGGAAATGTTTGCCGACAGGATAACGACTGATTTTAATGATTGGGCCGGTGTTGACATAGGACCAAAGACCATCAGCGTTTACAGAGAAGAGATACTTAGATCCAATACCATAATATGGAATGGACCGATGGGAATTTTCGAAGTTGATATTTTTTCAACAGGAACAATTGAAATTGCAAAAGCTCTTGCAGAGGCTACAGCCAAAGGCGCTGTAACTATCATAGGCGGAGGCGATTCCGCAAGTGCAGTTGCAAAGGCAGGTGTAGAGGATAAAGTTACTCATGTTTCTACCGGAGGCGGAGCTTCACTTGAATTTCTCGAAGGGAAAAAACTTCCCGGAGTTGAAGCACTTTCGAATAGTTAGAAATCGGAAATTCAATATGATCAGGTTAATTTTATTTGCGGCTCTTTTGCTGGTAACTTCGTGCAGACTTCCCAAGCAGATAACAGGAATGAAGGAAGGTGATAACACGGATGTGAAGAAGAATCCCGATGTTGAAAATTCATCGAAGAAAAAACCCGGGCACGAGATTTTCAAAGGACTTTTTTTTTATGACAAGAACGGAGAATCATTCAGAGACTGCGCCAACCCTGATTCAGTTTATGACGTTGCAGATTCGACAGGAAAATTAAAAGATTTGTATCTGAAGAATTTTGCACAGCCAAATTCATACAGCACAGTCGTGGCGGAGGTGCAGGGAAATCTTCATCCGACGGAGAATTCATATATTGCCGATAAGTATCCTTCGACATTGGTTGTAAGCGATGTTCTTTTGGTTGAAAAGAAGAACGGTTCCAACAGTTGCATTCCCTTTGAATATTGGGCAAGCGGAAGTAACCCTGAATGGACGCTTGAAATTTCTAAGAAGGAAAATCTAATCGAATTAAATATTCCTTCCGAAAAGAAGTTGTATTACTTTTTCTATTCAGATCCTGTGGAACAAGACGGCTACATTGTTTATCAGAACTACAATTCAATTCAGCGATATCTTATTGAAGTCAAGATTAAGAAAGAGCAATGCTCCGACAATTCAAAAGGCGCGATGCAAGAATATTCATTTGAAATTAATTTAACGGGAAATATTAATCTAAAAGGCTGCGGACATAAATTTAAGTAGCGGCTAAGAATTAAGAATTCTTTTATTTTCATTTATCTGCCAACGCTGATGAAACTTATTTCAATTCTCGATTAATGTCTTTATATTTAATTTTGAATCGAGTATTTGAGTTTTAATATTAATCTTAAGATATGCCAAATCTGAAAATCAATTTTGCCGGAATTAAATCTCCGAATCCTTTCTGGCTTGCTTCGGCTCCGCCTACAAATTCGGGTTATCAGATAATGAAAGCTTTTGATGCGGGTTGGGGTGGGGCAGTATGGAAGACTCTCGGTGTTCCTGTCGTTAACGTATCAAGCCGTTATGGTTCTGTTAATTACCGAGACAGCAGAATGGTTGGTTTCAGCAACATTGAACTTATTACAGATCGTCCGCTGAAAGATAATCTGCGTGAAATCGAGGAAGTGAAAAAATATTTTCCTGACAATGCAGTGATAGCTTCGCTTATGGTTGAATCAAGAAATCAATGGCATCAGATTGTAAAAGATGTTGAAAATGCCGGTGCGGACGGAATGGAATTGAATTTCGGATGCCCGCATGGAATGTGCGAGCGTGGAATGGGATCTGCAGTCGGTCAGGAACCGGAAGTTTTGAAAACTATTGTATCGTGGGTAAAAGAAGTTGCAACGAAACCTGTTATTGTGAAACTCACTCCAAACATTTCCGACATCACCGATCCGGGCATTGCCGCAAAGCAAGGCGGGGGCGATGCAATTTCACTTATCAATACGATACAAAGTCTGGTCGGAGTTGACATAGATAACTTCGTAACATATCCTGTCGTTGACGGTAACAGTACAAACGGCGGCTACTGTGGTCCTGCGGTTAAGCCGATTGCGCTTAACATGGTTAAGAACTGTGCGCAGCATCCGGAAATCAATCTGCCAATTTCCGGAATAGGCGGAGTAGAGAACTGGAGGGATGCGGTCGAATTTATACTTCTCGGTGCAAGCTCTGTTCAAGTCTGTACTGCTGTCATGCATTATGGTTTTGGAATCATAAGAGAAATTCTTGCAGGCTTCGAAAAATATATGACCGATAAGAAGTTTAGCAGTGTTGATGAAATGGTGGGCAAGGCGCTGCCGAATGTAAAGACGTGGGAGAATCTTAATCTTGATTACAAGATCATTGCACAGATTAATAAAGATAAGTGCATAGGATGTCAGTTGTGCTACATTGCCTGTGAAGACGGCGCGCATCAGGCAATTGGACTTTCAAATAACGGCACACGCGTCCCGCATATTATCGAGCAGAATTGTGTCGGCTGTAATTTGTGCTCGCTTGTGTGTCCCGTAGAAGGATGTATTACAATGATTAGAAGGGATGACGGTACAAAATTCGAAACCTGGAAAGAGCGCACAGACAAAGGAAACGTTCCTTCAACATTTAATGACGAGAGAGCAGGCGGCATTCACCATTGGGTGCCGGATCCCGTTTCTGCTTTGAATGGGAGACGCAAGAAGTAAGATGCCCGACAATAGATGTACTCCATGAGATTCATGAGAATCATGAGAATTACGGAAGTCCTTTGGAAGTAATAGAAGTAATGGAAGTTAAAAAGTTGAAATTGCTTTGAAACTTTTTTTTATTCTAAGTATTTTGAAGCATAACAATTGAGCAAATAGTCGCTACAACCTTCAGCCACCCCAAAAAGAAACGATTCGAATTTTATATTAACAGAATTTATCCAGATGTAATTTGACGTTATCATTCAATGAACTAAAAACCAGATTTCCAAAAATAAAGCTTATTGTTTCTGATGTTGACGGAACTTTGGTATCAAGCAGCAATCAAATCAGCGAAGAAGCAAAAGAGATAATACGTAAGCTTAAGCAGAAAAAAATTTCCTTCTCTCTTGCTTCACAACGTGTTCATTCCTCTCTTGTTCCCATAGCAAACGAACTCGATATTGATATTCCAATTATCTCGCTTAACGGAACTCTCATTCAGGACAGAAAGGGCGAGGTGGTACTTAACAGATCAGTGATTGATAAAAAATATGTTGAACGTGCGCTAAATCTTGCAGAAAGATATTATGTAAAAATTGCATTGTGCTACAATGATCAGATCGTTTATACAGAGGATAATTCGGTTATCCGGGATTTCATGACCAGGCTTGGTACAACCTATACCGCCGTTGATTCATATAACAATTATAAGGACAAAGTTCTGGAAATAATCATGTCAGGCAATGACAGGAAAATAATGAAGCATATTCAGAAAAAAATGACTCCCGCTTTTGGATTGAGACTCAAGGTCAAATATTACCGTTCTCAATCATTCCAGGGAGTTTACAACATTGAAATCCTGCGAAAAGGAATAAATAAGAATACCGGTCTGAAGAAACTTGCAAAATATATGAAGGTGCATAAGAACGAAGTAATGGTCTTTGGCGACTGGTATAATGACAGAGACCTGTTCCAGTTCGGGGGAACTAACATTGCTCTTGCAAATGCCGTTGATGAATTGAAAGATATTGCTGATTATGTTACCGACAAATCGAATGATGAAAATGGTGTCGGAAATTTTCTAAGAAAATTTCATGATGCTATAGCGTGAATCATCTGTCATCCATTACAAACTTTAAAACTTTATGAATTTTACGACCAGCTTAACTGAATGAAGAAGATAGTTGAATGTGTTCCGAATATTTCCGAAGGACGTGATGCAAAGATCATAGATGCATGTGCTGATGCGGTGAGGAATGTGGCGGGAGTTACACTGCTGGATGTTGATCCCGGGAAATCAACTAACAGGACGGTCTTCACGTTTGTAGGCGATCCTGAATCTGTCGTCGAAGCAGCATTTCAATTTACAAAGAAAGCCTGCGAGCTGATTGACATGTCAAAGCATTCCGGCGAGCACCCAAGGATGGGTGCAGTTGACGTCGTGCCTTTTGTTCCTGTAGCAAATGTTACCACTGAAGAATGTGTTGAATGTTCGAAAAGATATGGTGCACGAGTGGGAGAGGAGCTTGGTGTACCCGTTTATCTTTATGAAGAAGCATCGGATAATCCGGACAGAAAGATGCTGAAGCAGATTCGTTCAGGCGAGTATGAAGGATTGAAAGAAAAGATTTATAAGAAGGAATGGAAGCCGGATTTTGGTCCGCAGGAATTCGTTCTTAAGTCGGGCGCGACCGTAACAGGTTCAAGATTTTTTCTGATCGCATATAATGTTAACATTCTCGGAACAAAAGAACAGGCACATAAGATTGCTCTCAATATCCGCGAACAGGGACGCGGAGAGAATGAGCCCGGAAGACTGAAGGCAGTTAAAGGCATCGGCTGGTATGTTGAAGAATACGGAATGGCGCAAGTATCAATCAATCTCGACAATTACAAAATCACACCGCCTCATGTTGCATTCGAAGAGTGTCTGAAAGACGCGAAGTCAATGAAACTTGCTGTTTGCGGAAGCGAGCTTGTCGGACTGATACCTCTTGAAGCAATGCTTATGGCTGCGGAGTATTACATCAATAAAGAGAATCTTTTCATACTTGATGAACGGCAAAAGATTAGATTAGTAATAGACAGACTTGGACTCTCATCCATTTCGGAATTCAATCCGGATAAAAGAATTATAGAATACATGATAAAGGAAGAGTCAAATGAACCGCTTGCTTCGCTGACGGTAAGGAGTTTTGTTGAACTTGTGGGAGCGCGGACTTCAGCTCCGGGCGGAGGCAGCGTCTCTGCGCTGATTGCATCGCTTGGTGCCGGACTTGGTGCAATGGTAGGATGGATGAGCTATGGAAATAAGAAATTCGAACACCTCGATTCGACCATGAGAGAATTAATTCCGCCTCTGCATAACAAGATGAACGAACTCATTCCGTTGATTGACGCAGATACTAATGCCTTCAATGATTATATGATTGCTTTGAAGATGCCGAAGAAGACTTCTGCAGAACAAAAGGTCCGAAGCGAGAAGATGCAGGAAGGATTGAAGAAGGCAATCAACGTTCCTTTGTCGGTCATGAGAATCGGCGACTCTTGCTGGGAATGGATGATCCGCATGGCAGAACATGGCAACATTGCATCCAAGAGCGATCTTGAAGTCGGCGCAAAGTCACTGGAGACGGGCATCTGGGGCGCGTTTAAGAATGTTGAAATAAATCTGGTTCAAATCGAAGATGAAGATTTCAAGAAGAGGATTTTAGAAGAAGCACGAAACATTATAAAAAATGCAGAAGAAAATTTCAGGAAAGTATCGGAAGTTTTGTCGAGAAGATAATTTCATAACTTTATATCAGAGTAAAGTAATCTTCCTTTCCCAAATAATGATGTCTGATAATTCTTGCTTTTACTAAATTGACAAGTGTTCTGCTTGCCCGCCTTTCGGAAATATTTACGAGCCGTTTAAATCCTTTAACCGTTATCCTTTCATTGTCTTCCAGAAATTCAAACAGCGCTCTTTCAATTTCACCGATATAAACTTTTGCAGGCGGTGAATCATCATTCGAGTTTCGAAGAATTCTTATAGTTTCTTTTGAAGCCGCAATGCTCTTGTCATTTAGCCGCACGTATACTTTGCTTTCGCTGCCGTTAACATCATCGGTGACTAATTTATGTGGTTTTCTTTTGCTTTCTTCAATGTGAACAACGACGACATCTTTATTTTTGATCAGCATTATTTCGGTTGAATATTCGACTTCAGGTTCGCAATAAAATTTTGCCGCGGTAGAAATCAATTCAAGCTCACCCTTTTCACTTTCAACTCCCACAATACTTTTGTCATCATCTACTCCAAAGAGGATTTTGCCACCCTTCGAATTAGCAAAAGCAATCATCCCTTTCGCAATTTTCTCTGGAGATGAAAATTTTCTCTTGAATTCAACCGTATCATTCTCTCCGTTCTCGATTATTTCATTTAGTTCGACCAGGTACATTTGTTTGGTTTTTTGGATTTGGATTTACCGATTAACGATTGACGATCGTTAATCGTTCAATTCTTAGTTGAATCAATATAGTCTTGTAAAATTATTTGTGCGGAGATGCTGTCCACAAGCCCTTTTTCACGACGCTTCTTTTTTCTTAATCCGGAATCGGCAATGCTTTGGGCGGCGAGTTTGCTCGTGAGCCTTTCGTCAAAAAAACAGATCTCGCTATTCAATGATTTACTGATGAGATAATTCTGAAGATCAGTTTTGAATTGTTCAACTTTAAAAGTCTGAATAGTTTTTGCGGAATTAAAGTTCAGCGGGTAGCCAATGATTATTCTATTTACATTTTCTTCGAGTATCAGACGTTCGAGGTTGTTCAGAAGTTTTTCATCATTCAACAGATAATCCCTTCCGAAGGAATATTTTTTATTCTCGTCGCTGACTGCGATTCCTACTCTTTTTTCTCCGTAATCAATTGCGAGATACTTTGTTTGCTTATCCAAGTGAATTATTTCTTCAAAAATTCTTTCAGCAGTTTTCCGGGTTTGAAATGAATTTTTCTCCTTCCCGGAACGTAGACAAATTCGCCCGTCTTCATATTCCTGGCTTTTGGCTTTGCCTTAGTTTTCTTTATTTCAAACACTCCAAAGTCTCTGATTTCAATTCGTATCACGGGAGAGGCTTCCATCAGGAGTTCGCGGATTGATTCGATGACTGAATCAACGATCAGTTTTTGTGTAAGACGCTTACCGACTAATTTTTCGTCGAGTTTATTTTCGATTTCCTTTCTCGTTAGCGTTCTGACTCTCCCACGCTGATTATTCATTTCTTATATTGTTATTGCCTTTCTGAATCGTATGAAATATAAATAGGATGAGTAGATAATCAAAGCCAGCGAGATAAAAATCATGTAAGTCATGATGTCCCTGCTTAACCCCGTGTTAACTATAGCGAGAAGGAGAACAAGGCCAATGGTGAATACGGCAAGCTTTCCCGGTATGTTAGACATTAAGCGAACGTCTCTCTTTTTATTCAGGTAAAGTCCGAAAGAAAATATTAATACATCACGGATAAGAACTATTAACGCAAACCATAACGGAATCTTTCCCAGCACAATCAGAATCAGTGTAATTGCCGCAACGGAAATCTTGTCCGCCAGAGGATCAATTATCTTTCCCGCTTCCGAAATTTGATTTAGCCTTCTTGCGAGAAATCCATCGAGCAAATCCGAAAAATACATACATAGAACTAAAATAATAATTAAAGTATTTTTGGATTCAAAATGCTCAAGAAGAAGGTAGCAGACCGGAATCAGTAATACCAACCTGAAAATTGAAACCAGATTCGGAATGTAAAAAATTTCTTTGCCAGCGTGCACGAATTAAGATAATGAAATTAGAAATTTATAAAAATTTATTTAAGGCTGTTCCAACCGAAATTAACTTAAATAAACTTAAAACGAAAAGTTGAACAGAATATATTTTGACAATGCTTCGACGACGGAAATTGATAAGGAGGTACTTGAAGCGATGATGCCTTATCTCTCCGGCAGCTATGGAAATGCTTCTTCAATTCATTCATTCGGAAAGACTTCAAAAGTATTGCTTGAAGATGCAAGGGATACAGTTGCTGCTTTTATGGGCGCAAAGCCGAAAGAGATATTTTTTACAAGCGGAGGGACGGAATCAAATAATTTTGCACTCAAAGGAATTTCATTTCATCATTTCGGATCGGGAAAGAATCATATCATTACAAGTTCGATCGAACATCTTGCAGTGCTTGATACACTCGGCTATCTATCGGAGAAATTCAAGTTCAATGTAACATATCTGAAGCCGGATAGTGTGGGCATTATTCATCCGGAGAGCATCTCATCGGCAATTCAGGCGGATACCTTTCTGATTTCAATCATGCATTCAAATAATGAAACAGGAGTAATAAATGATTTGCAAAAAATTTCCCAACTTGCTCATGATAAGAATATTTTTTTGCACTCTGATACAGTTCAGAGTATTGGCAAGACAAAATTCAATGTGAGGGATATTGACGTTGATATGGCAACGATGTCTGCGCATAAGATTTACGGTCCGAAAGGAATAGGCGCGCTTTATATCAGGGATAAAACTCCCGTTGACAAATTTATTCACGGAGGAAAGCAGGAAAGGGAAATGAGAGGAGGTACTGAAAATATTGCTTCCATTGCGGGATTTAAGAAAGCGATTGAATTGCTGAAAGAAAGATTTGAAAATGATGTTGCTCATTACGGGAAATTGAAAGAGCGGCTGATTCAACTGCTTGAAGAAAAATTTGACGGCGGAATCATTTTTAATTCGCCTGAAAAAAATTCACTGCCAAACATTGTTAATATTTCATTTGATAAGGAAAAATTCAAATGTGACGAGGAAACAATTTTGATACAACTCGATCTTAACGAGATTGCCGTCTCCGGCGGGTCTGCATGCACCTCTGGTTCGCACAAGCCATCACATGTTTTGCTTGCTCTGGGGAGGGATTTGAAAACGGCATTGGGCTCAATCCGGATTTCTTTCGGAAGAAAGAATACGTTCGAAGAAATAGATTTCTTTGTGAATGCACTGACAAAGATCGTCAAGCGAAAGAGTTGAGAATTGAGTTGAGAATTGAGTTTCAAGACGATGCATTTTGTGAAAAAATCGTAGCACAGGCTATTAGCCTGTAGAAATCCTCAAAAAACACAATGACAATTTTGAAAATCCGATTCGGCGAGACTTTTTGGACAGCCCCGGAAGAACGTATCAACGCAGTTCATACATTTTAGATGATTTGTTGTCTGTTTACTTGTTTCTATTCAATAGTATATTTTCTTTTTAATAGGTAATTTTGAAAAAATCATATCATGAAAGACAAACTTATCTACGAAGGCAAAGCCAAGAAAATATTTGCTACAGAAGATCCGGATGTTTACATACAGGAATTCAAGGATGATGCGACGGCATTCAACGGACTAAAGAAAGATAAGATTGCCCACAAGGGTGAAATGAACAATCAGATATCATCGGCAATATTTGAATATCTTAAATCCAACAGCATACCGGTTCATTTCCTGGAAAAAATTTCTGCAACGGAGATGAAGGTCAGGAAAGTTGATATCATTAAAGTCGAGGTTGTCTGCAGAAACATTGCGGCAGGGAGTCTTGTAAAAAAGTTCGGGTTCACCGAAGGAATGGTTCTCGATCAGCCGATAGTTGAATACTATCTCAAATCAGACGAACTTGGTGATCCGCTTTTTACAGACCAGCACATTATCGCGCTGGGATTGGCGGATGAGCATGAACTATACACTATCAAGAAGATGACATTGAGAATTAACAACCTGTTGAAAGATTTTTTTGAAAAGAGAGGAATCAGACTTGTTGACTTCAAACTCGAGTTCGGAAAAAAGAAAGGCGGAAATATTATTCTTGCCGATGAAATTTCTCCCGATACATGCAGGCTCTGGGATGCATCCACCAATAAGAAGCTTGATAAGGACAGATTCAGATTTGATCTTGGCGAGGTAGAAGAAGCTTATATGGAAATCCAAAACAGGATTGCTCAATGCGTCTGACCAGTTACGGAAAGGATGTTATATTAAAATCATTTGCGGTTGGATTTATACTAATTCTGATTTCCCTGTTCTTTCAGAATGCATTTTTGAAACTGGCATTTTCACTTACCGGAATTTTTTTGTGGCTGTTCACTTTGTATTTTTTCAGAGATCCTGAAAGAAAACTTCCTGCGGAATACAGAGCCAATCAGATAGTCTCACCGGGTGACGGAAAGATTGTGCTCATCGAAAATGTTTTTAATAGGGATAAAAATATTTTTGAAGAGAATGAGGCGCTTGTGCAGGTGAGTATTTTTCTTTCTCCTCTGGATGTGCATGTCAACAGAATTCCGCTTAGCGGAAAAATAAATTTTCTAAAATATGTGAAAGGCGATTATGTAGTCGCCTTTGATCATAAATCGTCGGAGAGAAATGAGCGAACCGAGATTGGAATAGAGAATGAAAGCCTGAATAAGAAGATTTTGTTCAAGCAAATAGCCGGTTTTGTTGCAAGAAGAATTGTTTGTGATTTAAGCGCAGGCAATGAGGTCAATGCGGGAAAAAGATTTGGCATGATAAAGTTCGGTTCAAGAGTAGACATATTGCTGCAGGAGGGTTCAAGGATTTTGGTAAGCAAGGATCAGAGAGTTACCGGCGGCGAAACAATAATTGCAGAGCTTTAAAGATGTTCATTTCGAAAAAATTCATACCGAGTCTATTCACCGTTCTCAACGGTTTCTGCGGATTCATGTCAATTCTGAATTCTGCGAAGGGCGACATTGATGACGCATGTCTGTTCATAATTTATGCAATGCTGTTTGATGCATTTGACGGCGTTGCTGCAAGACTGACAAAGTCATCAAGCAAGTTCGGAATCGAATTGGATTCGATTTCGGACGTCATTTCTTTCGGAGTCGCTCCTTCATTCGTGCTGTATTATGTAGGTCTTCATCAATTGGGCGATGCGGGTGTCGTCATATCATCTCTGATGATGGTTTTTGCTTCGATAAGGCTTGCGAGATTCAATGTTCAGCTTACGGGATTTGACAAGGTAAAATTCAACGGGCTGCCTGCGCCAATGGCATCATTCACGCTATGCTCGTATATTCTGTTTTATCACAATAAGATTCTTGGCGAGGAAACAAGTTCGGTTGTTATACTTATTCTCGCATTCTCTCTCCCACTGCTTATGGTTAGCCGCATCAAATATGACACGCTTCCGAAACCGACATTTGCCGAAATAAAGAAGAATCCTCTCATATTCATAATTATTTTCATAGCCATCGTTCTGACGATAATTACCAACGGAGAAGGATCATTTTCATTTTGCATATTTTACATATTTTCCGGAATCATAAGAAGCACCGGAAATCTTTTATTCAGAAAGCATAAAGTAATTGAGGAAGAACTTACATCTGACCCGCTCGAATTGAAATAGTTAAGCCTCACGTCGAATTGGAAGAGGCTGCACGCACAAACAGACTCTAATTCGCCTCTGACACACGCGAACTCTTCTTAAAATTTTATCTGCTTATTTGAATGAGATTAATTATTTTACTCTATGCAAATTCCACGTGAAAAGCTTGATGAGATTGCGCAGGCAAATGATATTGTTGATGTAATTTCCGGTTATCTTCAATTGAAACAACGCGGCAAGTCATTTTTGGGACTGTGCCCGTTTCATCCCGACAAACATCCGTCGCTTCACGTGTCACCGCAGAAGCAGGTTTATCACTGTTTTTCATGCAAGGCAAGCGGAAACGTGTATTCCTTTGTGCAGGAGTATGAGAAGATAACATTTGTTGATGCTGTCGAGAAGCTTGCAGAAAGAGCCGGCATTGAAATAAAATACAATCAGAAAGATCCCGACCTGTCAAATGAGATTTCGAAGTTGTTTGAAATCAACAAAGCCGCAGCAAGATTTTTTTATGACAATCTCCGTAAGCTTAAAGGCAGCGAGAAAGAATTTGTTTATAGCTATCTCGGGAAAAGAAATATTGACACAAAGCTGATGGATAAATTCGGAATCGGATATTCGATAAATACATGGGACAGTTTACTGAACCATTTTAATGAAGACGGAATTTTCAAAACAGAGGATCTTCTGAACGCAGGACTAATTCTGGAAAGGGAGAATGATAAGGGAAGTTATTATGACAGATTCAGAGGGAGGCTGATGTTTCCGATTATGAATGAAAGCAATAAGGTAGTCGGGTTTGGCGGGAGAAAGCTCTACGAGGAAGATCAACTCGGCAAGTATATAAACTCATCTGATTCGAAAATCTATAAAAAAAGTAAAGTGCTTTACGGACTGAATTTTGCGAAGGAAAAAATTCGATTCTCCGATTTTGTTTTGCTTGTCGAAGGATATATGGATTTAATTTCACTTTCAAAATTCGGCATTGAGAATGTTGTTGCATCAAGTGGTACAGCGCTGACCGATGAGCAGGTAAGGTTAATTTCAAGATACACAAAAAACATTTACATGCTTTTTGATTCTGATTTTGCAGGGGTCAAAGCAGCTAAGAGGGGAATAGAAATAGTTTTGGAGGCGGGACTGGATCTTAATGTGATATCACTTCCTGACAACGAGGATCCGGACAGTTTCATTCATAAATCGGGCAAGGAAGAGTTCGACAACTTTGTAAACCGAAAGAAGTCGGTAGTTAATTTTATTGCGGAGCTTTACGAAAAAGAAGGGCGTTTGAATTCGGTCAATGAGAAGACTGAATTTGTAAAGGAAATAATTTCATACATTGGCAAGATACCGGATAAATTAAAGAGAGCTTTTTATGTAAAGGAAATTGCAAAGATGTATTCGCTATATGAAAGTGATTTAAGAGACGAGCTTGAAAGGGTTTATGCAGGGAATCGGAGAAAAAATAATTTCAGCAGCTCTGTTGTTTTGCCCGAAAGACAGAGCAAAGATAACGGCAGCAGCAAGAATAAGATACATCAGGAAGAGAGGGATTTGATTGAACTCTTTATAAACGGAAGTGAAGAAGCGGTTTCATATCTGGAGCAGAACCTTGAGATTAATTCAATCAGGAATCAGTCAGTGTTGAAGATCATCGAATATTTTCTTAACGAATACATTGATCACGGAAAGATTGAGCTGCCGAAGACTCTCAATGATCTTGAAGAGGAGGAGTTGAGAATGCTTGTTTCGGATTCTGCTGTCCGCAAGCATGAGGTAAGTTATTTTGATAATCCCGGAAGCGACAAGCTTATAAATGCAACCGTTGAGCCGAAATACAATCTGCGATTTGCAAAAGATGTAATCAGGAAATTGACTTTACGGGAACTTGAACAACGCAGGGATGAAATCAAGAAGGATACAGAGTCGCTTCAGGAAGTTTACGAAATTACAAAGCGGATAAACGATCTGAAGAAATCCTGAAATATTAACTTAACGTAACAAGAAATGTTTACTATCGAGCCAATTGCTTATGTTAAGAATAACAGGCATAAAGCCGAAGATGATTTTTGGGGTGATGTAATTTCCGATATTGTGATCAGCGACAAGATTTCCGGCGAAAGCACAAAGGGCATTGAGCAGTTCTCACACCTTGAAATAATTTTCTATTTTCATCTTGCGGATTTAACTAAAATTAATATCTCGGCGACACATCCACGCGAGAACAAGAAGTTTCCGAAAGTAGGAATATTCGCACAGAGAAAGAAGGCGCGTCCGAATCTTCTCGGATCAACAATTGTGAAGTTAATCAAAGCCGAAGACAATGTGCTTACTGTGAAAGGACTCGATGCCGTTGATGGCACTCCTGTGATTGACATTAAACCTGTGATAAGAGAATTTCTTCCTGACGAAAAAGTTATTCAGCCGGAATGGGCAGGCGAGTTAATGAAAAATTACTGGAGCAAATAAGCGGAGGAAGCATGAATGAAATCAATGCAGAACTGTTTTGTGCGGATGCGATGTAAATTGAAGTAATGGATTAGATTGTATAATATTAACAAAGAATTGATTAGCTTTACAAAGAGGGAATAATGTCGCAGATTAAACGAAGGGATATCAGGATCAAAATAATGCAGGTTCTTTATGCACATGAGATTTCAAAGGAACCCATTGAAAAGATCAAGAAAGATCTTATAACTGAAATTAAAGGCGAGGATAATTTAGACTTCACTAACAAGTTGATTTCGCTTGTTATTGAACACGAGAAGGAGCTTGATGAATACATACTTGGAAACGTTGTCAATTGGGAGCTGGAGAGGATGGCACTGATTGACAGGATACTTATGAGAATGTCAATAACGGAGATGTTGTATTTCCCCGACATTCCCCCGAAGGTATCCATCAATGAAGCGATTGATATTGCCAAGGAATACTGCACGAAAAACAGCGGGAGATTTGTTAACGGAATATTGGATTCCGTCCACGAAAGATTAAAAAAGGAAAACAAAATCATCAAGACGGGGCGGGGACTTTTGAACATGAAAAAGAAGTCCGGTGAAAATTCAAGAGCCCAGTCAAATATTTAAAAGCAATTCCCGAATTTGCTTTAGGTCCACTGCCTTTCGGAAAACTTAATGAAAAACAAATTCCAGGTATTCGTCTGGTCATTATTTGATTTCGGAAACTCATCTTATGCAGTAATAGTCGTTGCATTTGTATTTGCGGTTTACTTCAAGGAAGTTGTTGCATCAGGAGAAAGCGTCGGTGATCTTTACTGGTCTCTTGGAATTAACATTTCAATGATAGCGACGGCAATTATTAACCCGATTTTCGGAGCAGTTGCCGATCATTATTCCAACAAGAAGAAGTTCCTTTTTTTCTTTACGTTTTTGTGCGTGATTGCAACTGCAATGATGTATTTCACGGGAGCGGGAACAATCCTATATGCAATCATACTTTTTATTTTATCTAACACCGGCTTTCAGGCAGGGCTTGCATTTTATGAAGCATTCATTCCGGAAATTGCGGAGCCCGCGTATTATAATAAAATCTCATCAATTGGATATGCAGTCGGATACGTCGGGTCGCTGGTTTCAGTCGCGCTTGTGTTTCCTTTCAAAGATAATCCCAATTTACTTTTTGTGATTTGCGCAATGTTCTTTCTGGTCTTTTCACTTCCGCTGTTCTTGTTCCTGAAAGAAGACAGGAAGGAAAATGTAAGAGACATCAACAGAACTTTTGCATTTGGATTGCTGAAAGTAATTGATACCGTAAAGAACATCGGCCATTACAGGAATCTCCGGAATTATCTGCTTGCATATTTTCTTTACATAGATGCCGTGAACACAATAATTTTTTTTGCAGGCAACTATGCAAGCTCAACTCTGAAGTTTACAATCATTGAGCTGGCGGTTTTTTTCCTCATAGTACAGATAACTGCAATGATTGGCTCGTTGCTGTTCGGATACATCGGCGACAAAACAGGAATCATTAAATCAATTTTCATAAATCTCGCCCTCTGGACTGTGCTGACTCTGTCAGTGTTTTTTACAAATGACAAGACAAGTTTTTTTGTCATCGGAGGATTTGCAGGAACTTTTCTTGGATCAACGCAAAGTCTTTCCCGCGCGCTGATGGCAAAACTGACACCGCTTGATATGAAGACTGAATTCTTTGGGTTCTATAGCCTGTTTGAGAAGACTGCTACACTGCTCGGACCCCTGACTTTCGGGCTTGTTTCATATTTTACGGGCTCACAGAAATTTGCTGTATTATCCGTGGGAGTCTTCTTTGTGCTTGGAATATTTTTCTTGAGATACGTCAGGGAAGAAGTTTACTCAAGGACTCACATAGTTTCCGGCGAATAAATCAGTTTACATTTATTAATGAAAAAACTTCTCACACTATTTCTTTTTTTGATTTTAGCTTCTGCGGGGAATACTTATTCACAGGATGAATTTGAACTCGTCGAAAGCGTTCCTGCCGAAACTTTCATGGAGCAGTCAAAACTTCCTCGTACGAAAGATGTCTGGCTAAAGATGATAGATGATGCAAAAACTTCAATTGACATAGAGTCGTTTTATTTTGCAAACGAGGTCGGGCAGCCGCTTGAAGAAGTACTGCTGGCATTGAAGAATGCAGCTTCACGAAATGTAAAGATAAGAATAATTGTTGACTCGTCTTTTTATTCAAACAGTGATAAGTCCGTTGACTTGCTTGAAGGGATTGAAAATATTTCGATTAAAAAGATCTCCTTGGGAAATCTTGCCGGTGGCGTGATGCATGCCAAATATTTTGTTGTTGACAATGAAAATTTATTTGTCGGAAGTCAGAACATGGACTGGCGCGCATTGATTCATATTCACGAAATAGGAGCAAGAGTCAGGAATAAAGATCTTGCAAGGACGTTCAGCGAAGTGTTCCAGACCGACTGGCTGCTTTGCGATGACAATTTTTACGGATTTCAGAATATGGCGGTGCATTCTTTTGTGAATGCGGAAAATCCGGTAACCATGAACACGGATAACTACGGTAAAATAAGAATCTTTCCTGCATTCAGTCCTCCTGTAATCAATATGCCGGGTTTGAGTTCGGAAGAAGATCAGCTCATCAAAATAATTTCAGATGCGAAACACAGACTCTTTATTCAGATGTATTCCTATTCACCAAAATCCAAAGACGGCAGGTATGATGTGATAGATAATGCATTGAGAGCAGCCGCTTCGCGCGAAGTCGAGATAAAAATAATTTTTTCAGACTGGGCAATAAGGGATGCTGCGATTGATTTTATAAAGGAGCTCTCAACTGTTGCCAATATTGAAATTAAGTTCAGCACCATACCCCAGTTCAGCGGGGGATTTATTCCTTATTCACGCGTTGAGCATTGCAAGTATTTCATTTCTGATGATGATATTTCTTGGATAAGCACGTCAAACTGGGAGCGAAGTTATTTCTATAACTCCCGGAATGCAACTCTGATTATTGAAAACAAGAAAGTGAATGAACAGCTTAGTGAGGTCTTTAACAATGACTGGAATGGTCCATACACGACTCCTGTGGATGTGAACAAAAAGTATGAAGCAGTGAAGAGGAATTGACTTTGAGTTGAATTCTCTGCCAGAAAAAGAGTGCCCGGGATCGGAATCGAACCGATACTGCCTTTGCAGGCAACAGGATTTTAAGTCCTGCGCGTCTACCAGTTCCGCCACCCGGGCAAGAAAATCCGTTTTCGCAATTATGAGACTTAAAATAACACACTCAAGTATGATTTGCTATTCATAATAAAGTGCTTTTTAGGGCTGCTCATTACATCCGTCCAAAACGATTTCATTTTCATTTTTGTATGTTAGTTTTGATTTGTTATCAAACAATTTTTTGCGCTTCCTGAAACAACCCCACCCCTGGGGGCTGTCTAAAAAGTCTTTATTACACTCCCCAAGAATGAAAACTGCGGTTGCATTAGTTTGCAACCGCTAGTTT